>NZ_JBRRES010000008.1:0-134584 GCF_056760395.1 Stenotrophomonas sp. STEN009
AATAGTTGCTTGATCAAACGTCTGCAAGATGGACAGTCATCCTTCCTGCAGGCGCCTTCACAAGATACCTGCGCATACTTTCAAAGATCCGGGGAAGTGGCCTCAGCGCCGCTCCCGTGTGCTGCGAAGTTTCCTTCGTAGCGAGCCGCCCATTATGCCAGACTTTTGCAGTCCGTCAACACCTTCGTTCGATCATCTCGTTCGGGGTGGTGGGCGCCCTGGTGTCGCTCAAGCCCCTTGTTGGCGGCCCCTGCGACGGGGGAGGGAAAGTATGTCCCTGTTCGCCCCATTTGTGAAGGGGGTGTGGCGACTTTTTTCATCGGATGTTGGCACCGTTCATCCGACAGGCGCCCGATGAACGGCGCCACGAGCGGCCGGGTGTGTGCCCGGCGCTCGTCCGACAGGTCTCAGGCTGCGATCAGGCGCACACGGGCGAATGTGCGCTTACCCACCTGCAGCAGACCTTCGAAGCCCGGCCGCAGCACCTGCTGACCATCTTCCACGACCTCGCCATCCACCTTGACGGCGCGCTCCTTGAGCTTGCGGTTGGCTTCGGAGTTGCTCGGGGTCAGCCCGGCAGCGGTCAGCAGCGCCGCGATGCGCAGGCCTTCGGCCGGAATCGCCACGTCCTGCAGCGGCAACTGGGTGATGTCGCCCTGTCCGGTCACCGCCGCTTCCCAGCCCGCAATGGCCTGTTCGGCGGCGGCTGCGTCGTGGAAGCGGGTTGCCAGCTCCCGCGCCAGGCGCAGCTTCACCACGCGCGGGTTGAGACCGCCGCTGGCCACCTGCTCCCGCAGCTGCGCGGCCTCGGCCTGGCTGATATCGAAGGACAGCAGTTCGATCCAGCGCCACATCAGGGCATCGTCCACCTTCATGGTCTTGGTGACGATGTCGATGGCCGGCTCGCTGATGCCGATGTAGTTGCCCAGCGACTTGGACATCTTGTTGACGCCATCCAGGCCTTCCAGCAGCGGCATGGTCAGCACCACCTGCGGCTTCTGCCCGTGGTGCTCCTGCAGGCCACGACCCATCAGCAGGTTGAACTTCTGGTCGGTACCGCCCAGTTCGACGTCCGCCTGCAGGGCGACCGAGTCGTAGCCCTGCACCAGCGGGTACAGGAACTCGTGGATGGCGATGGACTGCTGTGCGGCGTAGCGCTTGGCGAAGTCGTCGCGCTCGAGCATGCGTGCCACGGTGTGCTGGCCGGCCAGGCGGATCATGTCGGCCGCCCCCATGCTGCCGAACCACTCCGAATTGAAGCGGACTTCGGTACGGCTGCGGTCCAGCACCTTGAACACCTGTTCCTCGTAGGTGCGGGCATTGGCCAGCACATCCTCGCGGCTGAGCGGCTTGCGGGTCAGGCTCTTTCCCGAAGGGTCGCCGATCATGCCGGTGAAGTCGCCGATCAGGAAGATGACCTGATGACCGAGGTCCTGGAACTGGCGCATCTTGTTCAGCAGCACCGTATGACCCAGATGCAGGTCCGGCGCGGTGGGGTCGAAGCCAGCCTTGATCCGCAGCGGACGGCCTTCCTGCAGGCGCGCACGCAGATCCTCGAGCTTGAGGATCTCGTCGGCACCGCGGCCGATCAGGGAAAGGGCTTCTTCAATCGAGGACACGTGACTACTCCCGGCAACGCCGATTCTTGTGTGGGGGTGTTAAAGCCAAGTTAACCCGATTGGCTTCACAAAAGCCAATGGGCACAAGGGTTTGACGCGCTTTTCTCAGGTGTCTATGGTAACCGGCGTTCAGGCCCGCGCTCCCGGGCCAGCCAGGAAAAACCGCCGATGCACAACTCCGAACAAGGGCGCGCACGCAAGCAGCGCTTCCAGGAACGCCTTCACGTCCTGCACGACAACGCCCTGCATCGGAAGCTCAGGCAACATCTTCCCGCCGCCTTCAATGAGCGCTGGACCCGGCGTCACTGGATGCATGCCAGCCTGTTCGCGACCATCGGTGCGCTGGTCGCCACGATCGTCCCCGGTTTCTCGCACACCATCGACGCCCCCTACGCCGACAGCCACACCAGCCTGGCCCTGCCCTTGCCGCCGCTGTCGCTGGCCCGCCAGCAGCAGGTGCCCGGTGACAGCTGGCAGGTCCTGCGCGTACAGCGTGGCCAGACCCTCAGCGAGCTGTTCGACCAGGCCGGCATTCCGGCGACCACCCTGCACCGCGTACTGGACCACCCCGGTGCCCGCGAATCGCTGACGAAGCTGCGTCCGGGCGCCGAGATCGCCTTCGACATGCCGCTGTCCGGCGACCTGCGCAGCATCCGCTTCGACCGCGACGGCGAGAACCGGGTCGAGCTGAGCCTGGCCGGCGACAACATCAAGGAAACCGTGACCAAGCGCGAGACCTCCACGCGCACGGTGGTCACCAGTGGTGAGATCACCAGTTCGCTGTATGCCGCAGCGCGCCGGGCCGGGCTGTCACCGTCGGCGATCGCCACCATGACCGACGACATCTTCAAGTACGACATCGACTTCTCCAAGGACCTGCAGCCGGGCGACCGCTTCAGCGTGGTGATGGATGAGACCTGGCGCGAGGGCGAAAAGGTCGATACCAGCAAGATCCTGGCGGCGACCTTCACCACCGGCGGCAAGACCTATTCGGGCTTCCGCTTCGAACGCAACGGCAAGTCCGAGTACTACGACATCAATGGGCGCTCGCTGAAGAAGAGCTTCATCCGCATGCCGATCCCGTTCGCGCGCCTGAGCTCGACCTTCGGCGCGCGCAAGCACCCGGTGCTGGGCAAGATGCGCATGCACAAGGGCGTGGACTACGCCGCCCGCACCGGCACGCCGATCATGGCGGCCGGCGATGCGCGCGTGCAGTTCGCCGGCGTGCAGCGCGGCTACGGCAATGTGGTGATCCTCGACCACGGTCGTGGCCACACCACCCTGTACGGGCACATGTCGCGCTTTGCGAACATCCGCACCGGCCAGCGCGTGGCGCAGGGCACGGTGATCGGCTATGTCGGCTCGACCGGCCTGGCCACCGGCCCGCACCTGCACTACGAATTCCGCGTCAACGGCGTGCACCGCAACCCGCTGACGGTGACCATGCCGCCGCCGGAGCCGCTCAAGGGCGCCGAGCTGGCCGCCTTCCGCGCCCAGACCGCGCCGGCGATGGCGCGCATCCAGGGCATGGAGAAGCTGATCTACGCCGACGCCAGCCCGGCGCCGACCGGTCGGGACGAGGCGGCCACGGAGGTGGCCAGCGCCAAGGACACGCAGACCCGCGGGCGCAAGCGCGGCTGAGACCTGCGTTGACGAACAAGGACGCGGCAGCCCAAGCTTGCCGCGTCCTTTTTTTTTGCGCGCCATGAGCACACCTGTCGACGCCAACACTCCCCTGTACCTGGGCCTGATGTCAGGCACCAGCGCCGACGGTATCGATGCCGCACTGGTGCAGTTTCCCGACGAGGGCGGCTGCCGCTTCGTGCATGGCCTGACCGCGCGCTGGGAGCCGCTGCTGCGCGCGCGGCTGGTGGCGCTGGGCGAAGGGGGGCCGCTGGCGTCGCTGGAGGAGCTTGGCGAACTCGATGCGCGGATCGCGATCGCCTTCGCCGACGCCGCCAACCAGTTGCTGGACGAATCCGGCGTGGACCGCACCCGGGTGCGGGCGATCGGCTCGCATGGGCAGACCGTGCGCCACCGGCCGCTGGCCGATCCGGCCTTCACCGTGCAGCTGGGCGACGGCAACCGCATCGCCGAGCTGACCGGGATCACCACGGTGTGCGATTTCCGCCGCCGCGACGTGGCTGCCGGCGGTCATGGCGCACCGCTGATGCCGGCCTTCCACCTTGGCATGCTGGGCACGGCCGACGAGGACCGGGCCGTGCTCAACCTGGGCGGCATCGCCAATCTGACCCTGATCCCGCGGGAGGGTGCCGTACGCGGCTTCGACACCGGTCCAGCCAATGCGCTGATGGATGCCTGGTGCCAGCGCCACACCGGGCGCACCTTCGATGCCGAAGGCGCCTATGCCGCCAGCGGTGTGGTGGATGGCCCCCTGCTGGCGGGCTGGCGTGCGGACCCCTGGTTCGACCTGCCCCCGCCGAAGAGTACCGGTCGCGAACAGTTCCATCTGGCGTGGGCGGAGGCGCACATGGGTGAAGGCCAGTACGCCGCTGCCGATGTGCAGGCGACCCTGCTTGAGCTGACCGTGGCGACCGTGGCCGATGCGCTGCTGGCGCAGCAGCCGCAGACACGCCGCCTGCTGGTCTGTGGCGGCGGCGTGCACAACCGGCAGTTGATGAAACGGCTGGCCGAACGGCTGCCGGCGCTGCAGGTGGAATCCAGCGCCGTGCATGGGTTGGACCCAGAGTACGTGGAAGCCATGGGCTTCGCCTGGCTGGCGCAGCGGACGATGGACGGGCTGGCGGGGAACCTGCCGAGTGTCACCGGTGCAAAGGGACCGCGGATTCTCGGCGCGATCCATCTGGCCTGAAGCGGCACCCGCCGCCGGGCATGGCCCGGCGCTACCCCTGCACCGCCATGCCCGGCGCACGCAGGTGCACGGGAGCGGTAGCGCCGGGCCATGCCCGGCGGATCAGGGCTGCGGCGGGTCGGCCACCGCCTGACCGTTGCCGAGCATCCACAGCATGATGGTCTTCTGCCGCACGTAGTTGGCACGCACGTAGGCATAGACCAGGCCGTGCCAACCATCGCGGAAACCGCCGCGGAAAATGAATCCCCGCCAGAAGCGCCAGGCCGGTGCCAGCACCAGCTTGCCCAGGGTGGCGCGCTTGCCGCGTGCGAACTCGTGCTCGGCCATCATCCGCGCGTACTTCTCGGTCTTGGCCAGTTGCTGCTGCAGCGAGCGGTAGGGGTAGTGGATGAGGTCACCGCGCAGGGTGCCGACGCTGCCATCGACGCTGGCGGCCTCGTGGATCTCACGGGTGCCGCGCCAGCCGCCGCGGCGGCGGTCGAACAGGCGCATCACCCGGTCCGGATAGGCGTTGCCGTGGCGCAGGAAGCGGCCGAAATACTCTGAAAGGCGGGCAAAGCGGTAGCCCGCGTGGCCGCTGAATCCCCCCTCGCGGGCCTGTTCGATGGAGGCGCGCAGTTCCGGGCTGATGCGCTCGTCGGCATCCAGGCACACCACCCAGTCATGTGCTGCCTGCTCGACGCAGAACGCCTTCTGGCTGCGGAAGCCATCGAACGGCCGCTGCAGCACGCGGGCACCGGCAGCCTCGGCGATGGCCACGGTGGCGTCGCTGGAATACGAGTCCACCACGATGATCTCGTCGCAGAAGGCCAGCGAGGCCAGGCAGTCGCCGATGCGGCCGGCCTCGTTGAACGCGATAATGCACGCCGAGATGCGAGGCCGTTCGATGGGAGCGGTCGTGGAGGACATGATGGCCGGGTACCTGTTGTTTGCGACGGAGCGCTATGCGCTGCCTATTCTCGCCCCGTTGGCGCAGGCCTTGCACGCGTCCGGGCAGGAGGTGGCTGCCTGGTTCGAAGGTGGCGCCGCCGGCAGCCAGTTGCCGGGCGTGCCCGTGATCGGCCTGAAGCAGGCCCTGGCGATGCGCCCGCGCGCGGTGTACAGCGCGGCCAACTGGGTGCCGACGTTCCTGTCCGGTGCCAAGGTGCAGCTGTTCCATGGCTTCAACGTGGAGAAGCGCGACAGCGCACGTGGCCATTTCCGGGTACGCGGGATGTTCGACCTGTACTGCACCCAGGGCCCGGCCACCACCGCGCCGTTCCGCGACATCGCCGCCCTGCAGGGTCACTTCGCGGTGGCCGAGACCGGCTGGCCGAAGCTGGACCCGCTGTTCCGCGACGATGGTGGCGAAAGCGCCGCGCTGCGCGCAGCGGCGGGCGGTCGTCCGGTGATCCTGTTCGGCTCGACCTTCACCGAGCGGCTCAGCGCCGCCCCGCACCTGCATGCGCAGATCGCCGCCGACATCGCGGCCGGGGAACGCTACTGGCTGCTGACCCTGCACCCGAAGTGCCCGCCGGAGCTGTTCGAGCGTTACCGTGCGCTGGCCGGCGCCAATGCCCGCTTCATCGAACCGGAGCAGGTCATGGCCGCACAGCGCGCCGCTGATGTGCTGGTGTCCGATACGTCTTCGATCGTTTCGGAGTTCATCGTCCAGCACAAGCCGGTGGTGACCTTCCGCAACCGCGTCCCGAAACCGCACATGATCGATTTCGACGTGCCGGCGCAGCTGCCCGTCATGCTGCAGCGCGCGCTGCACCCGGATGCCGCCCTGCAGGCGGAGATCGTGCGCTATGCCGACGCGATCCATCCGTACCGTGACGGCCGCTCCAGTGAGCGGGTGATTGCCGCAACCGAGGATTTCCTGTCCGGCGAGATGGGCGCGCTGCGCCGCAAACCCTTCGGCAGCTGGATGCGTGACCTGCAGATCCGCAGGGATCTGGGCTACTGGGGGCCATCACAGCGGTGATCGGGGGATGTAGAGCCACGCCCACGCTCGGCTGTGGCAAGCCGAGCATGGGCTCGGCTCTACAGTAGATCCACGCCAGGCGCGGAAGGGCGGCAACGGGTCACCAGCGCAGCTTGCGGCGCGGCAGCGCGGCGGCCAGCTGCGCCATCAGCGCCCGTGCCTGTGCGTGCGGCAGGTAATGCAGCGCCAGGGCCACATCACCATGCGCGCCTGCGGTGTCCAACTGCAGGCTGGCCGTGCCCAGCAGCCTGTCCAGCGGTGAGCGCTGCAGGCGCAGGCCCTGCAGCTTGTCCAGTTCCGCCCAGCGCCACCAGCGCCTCCACCATCCGCCGCGCACCGCGACGTAGCGATCATCCATATGCCAGCCCATGCGCGCCATCTGCCGATGGGCGACCCACAGCGCGACCGGCAGCCAGCCCAGCACCAGCAGGCCGGGTGTTCCCCAGCGCCAGTACATCGCGGCGGCCAGCAACGGCACCAGCAGTACGCTGCCCAGGCACAACCGCCACCAGCCGCGCTGCGGCACCGGCTGCCAGTGCGCGGGCGGCCACTGCAGCTGAGGCAGCAGGCGCTGCACCAGATGATCGCATTCGGCGGCCGGTGCCAGCGGCGCGAGTTCGCGCAGCGCCCGATCTTCCTCGCGGGTGGGGCCGCCGGCAGCGCTGTCGATCTGCAGCTGGCGCCGCCCAAACCAGCGTTGCAGGGTGCCTTCGCGCAGGGTCCAGGCCTGGATGCGCCGGCGCGCCACGCTGCTGCGCGTGCGGCTGAGCAGGCCTGCCGCGACCGTCAGCCGGTGTTCCTGCTCGGTCAGGGTGAAGCCGGCATAGCGCAGCAGGGCCAGCACCACCGACAGCAGGCGCATCAGCAGCCAGCCTGCGACCAGCACCAGCGCGGCCAGGATCAGCAGGCCGGCAAGGCCCTCGTGCAGCTGGCTGGCGTAGCCGAACGCCTCGCGTCCTCCGCTGGAGATCACGCCGTCCAGCGAACGGCGCGGGATCACCTGCAGCAGCGCACCGATGGCGGCGGCGAACAGCACCCAGCCGCGGTTGGACAGCAGGCCCAGCCGGATCACTTCGGCGGTGGACATACGCAGCAGCACTTCATCGGTCGGGTCGGCGGTGGCAGCCGGTGCGTTGCCAGGCGCCTTTCCGCGCTGCTTCACCAACTGCTCAAGTGCCAATGCCTGGTCCAACCGCAGCACCCGCATCTCTGCCTCCGGGCGCACGCCGCCGGCCGACTCCAGGCGCAGCTCGGCCACGCCGAACAGCCGGTGCAACGGGTTCTGCCGCACTTCCACGTTGTGGATGCGGGCGAAGGGAATTTCCCGGCGGTTGCGCGCAAGCAGCCCGCTGCGCACGGTGATCGCATCACTGCCGATGCGGTAGCGGTAGCTCAGGTACTGCAGCACCGAGACCACCACCAGCGCGGCGATGGCCAGCAGCGGCATCAACTGCGCCCACAGCGGGTCGCGGTCGCCGCGCTGGCCGAACACCAGCAGCGCGACCAACGGCAGGAAGTAGTGCCGCAGCTGCATCAGCAGCACGAACAGCCATGACCAGGGGTGCAGGCGCTGTTCGTCGCCGCCGCGTGGCAGCGGGGGCGGCAGGGGCGGTGGCTGGCTCACAGGGCGTCGGCGTCCTGGTCGAGCTGGTGGGCCAGGGTGTCGCGCAGGCGTTCGGCGTCGGCATCATCCAGGCCGCTGACAGTCACGGCACTGAGGCGGGTGCCTGCGGTGTGCACGATCAGCGTCGCCAGGCCGGCACGCCGCTCCAGCGGACCACGGCGCAGATCCAGGTGCTGCACGCGCGAGACCGGTACCTGCGTTTCGGTCTGCCACATCAGGTCCCTGCGCAGGCCCAGGCCCTGTGCGTCCAGGCGCCAGCGTGTGCGGGTCAGGCGGCGATGGCCCAGCCACGCGCCGAACAGGGCGCCGACCAGCAGGCCCGACGCTGCACCCCACAGCCCGGCAGGCAGATCGAAGAACCACCACGCGGCTGCCAGCGGTGCGCCTGGCACGAACAGTCCACCGAATGCGCCTTCCAGCGCGGCCAGGCGTGCGGCGCGGGCCGGCAGCGGCTGCCAGTCGTTGATGGGCACAGCAGGAAGAGGCTGGTCGGTCACACGGGCTCCGTCGGGCGGCAGGGCAGGCGGGGCGGCCGCAGCCGCACCGCGCAGACGGTAGCAGGTCGGGCGCGCTACTGCGCCGCCTGGATCAGTGCATCGACATCGAGCAGATGGCCGGCACGGTCGGCCTTGGTGCGCAGGTAGTGTTCGTTCTCGGCCGTGATCTCGCCAGTGACCGGAATGCAGTCCAGCACTTCGATGCCGGCATTGCGCAGGCGCTGTGCCTTGGTCGGATTGTTGCTGAGCAGGGCCACGCGGCTGATGCCCAGGCCGCGCAGCATCGCCACGGCGCTGCCATAGCGTCGCTCATCGGCGCCGAAGCCCAGTTGTGCATCGGCGTCGATCGTGTCCAGCCCGTCGTGCTGGTAGCCATAGGCGCGCATCTTTGCAGCGATGCCCGTTCCCCGGCCTTCCTGGTCCAGATACAGCAGCACGCCGCCGCCCAGTTCCTTCAGTTTGCGCAGACCGCGTCGCAGCTGGTCCCCGCAGTCGCACTTGAGCGAACCGAACAGGTCGCCGGTCAGGCACGAGGAGTGCACGCGTACCGGCACCACGGCAGACAGGTCCGGGTCGCCGACGATGATCGCCACCTGGTCGCGTTGTGCAACGCCGCCGCGGAACACCGCGAAGGTGGTCATGCCGACATCGCGCAGCGGTACCGGCGAACGGGCGACCAGCTCATAGTCGTGGGCGGCGTGCGCCGCACCTTCGGCCAGGTCGCACAGGGCGACGTCGGCGGCGCCGTCGAAGGTCGCATCATCCGCATCCAGGCGCACCGCGACCATGGCCGGCAGCAGCAGGCCCAGGCGGGCCAGTTCAACCGCGCCGGCATCGAAGGCATCGCCTGCGGTCCAGTGAGCCGGCATCGGCCCGGGCTCGCGCAGGTAGCCCAGCGTCGGCAGGGCGTCGAAGGCGATACCGGCCAGCGGCAGGCGCACACCGTCAGGTGCCTCCACCCCCAGCACGCGGGCGCGGGTCGCCGTCAGGAACAGGTAATGACGCTCGCGCGCTGCGCTGGCAAAGGCGGCAAAGCTGCTGGCGGTGGCGCTGTCCAGCGCGATCACGGCCAGGCGTTGGCCCTGGCCGTCGTGAAGCAGGACCGGGCGACCGGCGCGCAGTTCCGCGACCGCGCGCTCGCAGCGGATCGCGGCCGGGTCGCCGAACAGGGAGGAGGCAGCAGGCATGGCAGGACCGGGGGAGGCGGACATCGCAGTCTCTATGGGGGCGCCGGCGTCGTATTCAACGTGCTGCGGCCGCCGGTCGCAGGGCGGCACGGTGGGACTCAGTGGGGGTGTTCCTCGGTCGCGTAGGGATCATCCTCGCCGCTGCCCGGTGGCCGCAGCGTATAGCGCTTGTAGGTCCACTGGTACTGCGCCGGATCGCGGCGGGCGATGCGTTCGATCCCGGCGTTGAGGGCGGTGGCCGCAGTCTGCGGGTCCGGGTCGGCCACTGCGGGGTCGGCCGGCTCGACGTGCAGGGCGAATTCCATGTCCGGCCCAATGCGCTCGCACCAGCCATACAGGACGATGGCGCCGGTGCGTTCGGCCAGGCGGTTGACCAGGGTCATGGTCAGCGCCGGCACACCGAAGAACGGAACGAACACGCCGTCACCGGCCTTCGGCTGCTGGTCCGGCAGGATGCCGGTGGCGCCACCATCCTTGAGTACCTTGAACAACTGGCGCACCGCCGGGCCCTCGGCGCGCACCTGCTGCACGTTCTGGCCACCCCGCACCAGCTGCAGGAACGCGTCGCTGGCTTCATCTTCCGGCGGCTTGTAGACGATGGCGATCTGTCCGCGCGAGGCCAGCCACTGGTTCAGCAGCTCCCAGTTACCGAAGTGCGGCGCGGCCACGATCACGCCCCTGCCGCTGGCCAGCGCCGCGTCATACAGCGCTTCACCGTGACGCTGCTTCAGGTGCAGGCGCAGGTTCTCGGCCGGGGGGCGGCTCCACAGGCGCAGGGTCTCGATGGCCTGCAGGGCGGTGGAGCGCAGCAGATCGCGATGCAGGCGCTCGCGCGCAACGGGGTCCAGATCCGGGTAGGCCAGCTCCAGGTTGCGGCGGGTGACGCGACTCTCACGGGCGTTGAGACGGATCCAGGCCCAGGCCAGGGCCTGCGCGACGCCGCGCAGCAGCGGCCAGGGCAGGCGCGTGAACAGGGTGGTGGCGCGATAGGCCAGCCGGGCTTTGCGTTGCGGGTTCATCCACGCAAGTTTAGCCAAGGGCGCTGCTATCGTGGCCGGCCCCCTGACCGGAAACCCACAGATGCTCGTCCTGATCCAACGCGTCAGCCAGGCCGCCGTCCACGTCGATGGCGAGGCCGTCGGCCAGATCGGCCCTGGCCTGCTGGCCCTGGTGGGGATGGAGCCGGGCGACACCGAGCCGCAGCTGCAGCGCATGGCCGAGCGCCTGCTGGGCTACCGGGTGTTTGCCGATGAAGCCGGGAAGATGAACCGCTCGCTGCGCGATACCGGCGGCGGCCTGCTGCTGGTCAGCCAGTTCACCCTGGCGGCCGACACCCGGTCGGGCATGCGCCCCAGCTTCACCACTGCGGCACCGCCGGCCGAGGCTGAACGCGGGTTCAATCGATTTGTCGACATCTGCCGTGAAAATCACGCGCCAGGGGTGGAAACGGGCCGCTTTGGTGCCCATATGATCGTCAGCCTGGTCAATGATGGTCCCGTGACCTTCCTTCTCAGGCCCTGAAGCCGCCGGGACCACCGCCCGGCAGGCGGGGCCCCGGGCTGGTATAATGCTACGTTCCCTATTTCCTACCCAGCCGGTGGCGCGAGCACTACATGGCCAACGAACGTCCTGCCCAATCCGAAATCAAGCAACTGATCAGCAAGGGCCTGGAACAGGGCTACCTGACCTACGCCGAAGTCAATGACCATCTGCCGGACGACATGGTCGACCCGGAACAGATCGAAGACATCATCGGCATGATCAACGGCATGGGCATTGATGTCCATGAAGTTGCGCCGGATGTGGAGACTCTCCTCCTCAACGACGGCAACACCGGCAACCGCGAAGTCGACGACACCGCGGCCGAAGAAGCCGCTGCCGCGCTGAGCGCGCTCGACACCGAAGGTGGCCGTACCACCGACCCGGTGCGCATGTACATGCGCGAAATGGGTACCGTCGAGCTGCTGACCCGCGAAGGCGAAATCGCCATCGCCAAGCGCATCGAAGAAGGCCTGGGCCAGGTACAGGCCGCACTGGGCCAGTTCCCGGTGTCGGTCGAATCGCTGCTGTCCGATTACGAAGCCCACAAGGAAGGCAAGAAGCGCCTGGCCGAAGTGATCGTCGGCTTCAACGACCTGACCGACGAAGAGCCGGCTCCGCCGGCGGCCGCCGCCGATGACAGCGACGATGCCGACGCCGAAGCCGACGAGGACGAGGACGATGATGTCGACGGCGCCGATGAGGAAGCCGCACCGACCGGTCCGGACCCGGAGGAAGTCGCCGCGCGCATGCAGGCGCTGAGCGATGCCTTCAATGCCTTCAAGAAGGCCGCCGGCAAGGGCGACAAGAAGAACCTGCCGCGCCTGCGCGAAGAGATGTCGGCCGTGTTCGTCACCCTGAAGCTGCCGCTGCCGCTGACCGACGTGCTGACCAAGCAGCTGCGCGACACCATGGCCGAGATCAAGAGCCATGAGCGCCGCGTGCTGAACCTGGCCACCGTCACCGCGCGCATGCCGCGCAAGGATTTCATCCGCTCCTGGGAAGGCAACCAGACCAACCTGGAGTGGGTGGAAGACGCACTGAAGCGCAAGCAGAAGTGGTCGTCGGCGCTGCGTGAGGTGAAGGACCAGATCATTGCCGAACAGCAGGCCACGATCGACATCGAGAAGCTGACCCAGCTGGACCTGGAAGAGCTGAAGGAAATCAGCCGTGCCATGGCCTACGGTGAAGCCAAGGCGCGCAAGGCCAAGAAGGAAATGGTCGAGGCCAACCTGCGCCTGGTGATCTCGATCGCCAAGAAGTACACCAACCGCGGCCTGCAGTTCCTCGACCTGATCCAGGAAGGCAACATCGGCCTGATGAAGGCCGTGGACAAGTTCGAGTACCGCCGCGGCTACAAGTTCTCCACGTATGCGACCTGGTGGATCCGCCAGGCCATCACCCGCTCGATCGCCGACCAGGCGCGCACCATCCGTATTCCGGTGCACATGATCGAGACGATCAACAAGTTGAACCGCATTTCCCGCCAGATGCTCCAGCAGTACGGCCGCGAGGCCACGCCGGAGGAGCTGGCCAAGGAAATGGACATGCCGGAAGACAAGATCCGCAAGGTGATGAAGATCGCCAAGGAGCCGATCTCGATGGAAACCCCGATCGGCGACGACGAGGATTCCCATCTGGGCGACTTCATCGAGGACACCAATGTGGAGTCCCCGATCGAGAACACCACCAACATCAATCTGTCTGAAACCGTGCGTGACGTGCTAGCCGGCCTCACCCCGAGGGAAGCCAAGGTGCTGCGCATGCGCTTCGGCATCGACATGAACACCGACCACACGCTGGAAGAGGTCGGCAAGCAGTTCGACGTGACCCGCGAGCGCATCCGCCAGATCGAAGCAAAGGCGCTGCGCAAGCTGCGTCACCCGAGCCGCTCGGAACAGCTGCGCAGCTTCCTGGATATCGATTGATTCCAGCGGTTGTATCGTGAACTGGAAAACCCCGCCTCGGCGGGGTTTTCTTTTTTCGTAACTTAATTCGTAATTTAATTCAGGTGGTGAAGCGGCGTGGCCCTATGAGAATCAACGGGTTGCTTTGACCTGTGCCTTGCGCATCGCCTCATCATGTGGCGTGAATACGTAAATTAACTCGTAACGATATCGGTGCAGGGCCCGTCCCCGCACTCACATGGTCAACGACCTGCTGGAGCGCCTTCCCCCCGGCAGGTGGTGCCGGCGGGCGATCTTCTGGCGGGCCTTGGGATCACTCGCCCGACCCTGGGACGGCTGGTCGCCGACGCGGGGGGCGCGGTCGTGCGGCTGGGCCGCACCCGGGCGACTGCCGACGCCCAGCGCCAGGACACCCCCGCTGGCAGCGAATGGCCTCTCTTCCGCATGCGCGAAGATGGACGTCTGGAAGAGCTGGGGCAGGTCGTGGCACTGCGCGGCGACGCCTTCTACGTTCAGACGCAAGGGGATCGTTCGAATCTTGTCCTCCCGCCCGAGGGCGACATCATGGGTTGCTTCTGCGCGAGGCGGGTGTATCTGCAGCAGAATCGTCGCTCATCCAGACCGACAGCCACTCCTTCCTGGAGGTGAAGCGGTTTGATCGCTCGCCGGGCACCCTGGGACGGCGTGGATTCGTGTCGCTGTTGGCCCTGTCCTCCGCGTATGTGGGTGACGTAACCATGGATTGGGGGCAGGCGGGTGAGCAGTTGCGAGCGCAGCGGTGGATCCATCAGGAGACCACAACCGCCCTGTCGCGGCTGCACGCCTTTGGGCAATTGATCGGCAATACAAACATGCATCAGGGCAACGTCGGCTTCCATCTGCTGGATCGGGGGGCGTTGCCGCTTGCCCCTGCCTACGACATGCTGCCGATGTCCCTGGCCCCCTCGCGAACGGGCGTTCTGCGGGCGACAACGCCGCTTCCCCCGGTCGCACCACGGCGCGCAGGCCAGCTGGATCACCTGCAATGGGCGGCTCCGCTCGCGGTAGATTTCTGGGAGCGGGTTGCAGCGTCTGGCCTGCTGCGCTCCAAGGTGCTGCTGGGAGTGGCCGGACAGAATGCGGCTCGGGTCCGGGCCATGGGGAATCGTTTCGGCTGAGGCACGCTTCTGCGGCCGGTCGGTGGCGAGAGAAGGCCTGACTCAACTACACTTTCACGTTGCACGGGCCTATAGCTCAACGGTTAGAGCAGAGGACTCATAATCCTTTGGTTCCAGGTTCGAATCCTGGTGGGCCCACCACATTGACGTCCAGTGAAGTCCGGGGATGTCCGATAGTGTTAAATCAAGCTTTTTTACGGCGCTTGACCGTCCATCGGCGTCCGTTCACATCCACCTGCATCCGCAAAAAAGTGAGTCAGGCTGTGAGTCGAGGGTATGTAGTTACCGACCCTGACTCACCAGCGGATGACTCACATGCTCACCGACACTAAAGTTCGCACACTGAAGCCCAAGGCAGCGGCCTACTGGATCGCTGACTCGAATGGGCTATGCATCGAGGTGCGTCCAACGGGGTCGAAGGCTTGGCGGTACCGCTATAGGTAAGCCGGTAGGGCCAGCATCGTCGCCCTCGACGAGTACCCCTCAATGTCGCTGAAAGCTGCTCGCGCCGAACGTGACCGTCTACGTGCGCTGCTGCGCGGCGGAGGCAACCCCGCTCAGGTGGAAAGGGTCGAGAACGCAGTGCAAGGAGAGTGCGCCGCAAACACCTTCGGTGCCATTGGAATGGGGTTTCTCGCCAAGCGGACGAAGGAAGGTCTTTCCCCTGGATCCGTTGGATGAGCCCTGCATTGCCTTGGCTCTGGCCCAGAACGGCAACAGCCCCCAAGACAACCGATCGACCTCCCGGCCTTCGCAGCTATACAGAATCACTGAGGCGCGCTGCGTCGGCGCGCAGTGTGGCTGGGCTGAATCTCGGCGAGGCCGGGGCCGCGGAGCTGGCACGAATCAAGGCAGCGCTGTAGCCACGCAGAACTTCGGCCGAGACCAAGCTGGAGGCCGAAGCACATGCAAGTTGAATCAGCGCGTGGCACATCCCGGCAAAGGGTGTGACCTTCGCGAGAACCAAGAACTGGGATTACTGTGAGCGGACACCACATTGGGTGACGGCCTCGATGTATCGAGCCTGTCGGCGCTTCAGGAATTTGCTGTAGAACCTGATATCGCTTCCCCCTCCAGTTCGAGGGGCGACCTCGACAAACTCCGCCGGGACGCCGCCATTGGAGTTCGACACGGAGTAGCCATCGGAACGGGGCTCAAGCACATACTGCCATCGTGATCCTCCAATGCTCACCTCTCCCCATGCGTCACGGACACAAGTGGCAGCGGCTAAGGGATCCTGATTGGACGAAAAAGTGGCTACAGGTCCGGTACTGCGCATGTCGCCAACAGAAGTGCAGGCTGCCAGCAGCATAAGCGTGATTCCGGCTGCTGCGATCCTGAGGCGTTGAGTCGTTCCGTGCATGCGGCAGCTCCATAGGAAGTGACGAACTGTGACGCAATAGCGAGAGGGCTTCAACAGTGTAGTAGTCAGTTCAGCCAGTTGCCGGCCGTGGCCTGGATCAACGTGAAGGACCCGGTGAGACCGCGGGGCAGCAACCGCCGCCCCTGGAGCGGCCAGGAAACCTATCTCCCGGCCGGCTCGAACCTGAGGTCCTGGTAGTCGTAACTGAAGTCCGCAAGCGGTGACGCCGCTTTCATCGTGATGTTCGCCACGTGTCCTTCCGCGTTCAACGCAAAGGTCACGAACGCGGGTTCGAGCGCCGTGTCATCCCAGTCGACGCGGAACGTGTCGTACTGCCAATGCCGCAGCGTACCCACCATGTTGGGGGTGCGGGTGAAATCCATGCGGAGCGTTCCCCCCTGTTCGGCGACGGTCGCTTCGCCATACCACGCATCCGCGTAGCGACCCACGTAGCCGCGTGCCGGTAGCGATGGACGCGAAGCGGTGCGTGCGGTCGGCGCCATGTCTTTGAGTGCCTTCAGTCCGCCGGTCAGGCGATCCTGGTACCAGCTCGAAAAGGCGCCCACCCAATCGCGCCGCTCAAAGCCCAGATAATGATCCATCAGTTCGTAACCGAGGCCACGGAGCACGTCCACGTCCTCGGCGTTCATCTGCAGGGCGATACCGAGTTTCCGGTCGGGTACCAGCACGACGAACGTGATCACACCGAACACCGCGCCGCCGTGCTGTATCACCTTCACACCGCGATAGTCCTGCACGTACCACCCGTAGCTGTAGCCGGAAAACTGCGGGGTGATGTCGCTGATCGGAGCCGGATAGGGGCTGATGGGGGTCGGCACCTGCGGTGTCCACATCGCGCGTGCGGAGGCCTCGCTGTACAGGCGCGTGCCACCATCGGGCAGCGCGCCCTGACCCAACTGCACCAGCATCCAGCGGGCAAAATCCTTTGCGCTCCACGACAGGCCGCCGGCGGGAGCGCCCACCTGGCCCAGACCTTCCCGCTCAGGCAGCATCTGCTGCTTTCCCAGGCCGCGCAGCCGTGCGTCCAGGCGTGCATGCGGTTGTACCCGATTGGCAGTGGCGAACCGGTTGGCCTCGTCGCTGACGGCGGTTGTCATGCCCAACGGCTTGAAGATCCGGTTGGCCACGAAGGTTTCCCAGGACTGCCCGCTGACCTGGCTTATCAGTTCACCGGCTACGATGTACAGGATGTTGTCGTACGCATACCCACTGCGGAAACTGGTGGCGGGCTTGAGATGGCGCAGTGCTCTCACGATCTCCATGCGCGTGCGCGACGTGCGCGGAATGAACAGGAGGTCGCCTGCGCCCAGTCCCAGGCCACTGCGGTGCAGCAGCAGGTCCGCCACGGTCATTTCGCGGGTGACCCACGGGTCGTACATGCGGAAGTCCGGCAGGTGGTCGATCACCTTGTCGTCCCATCCCAGCTTGCCCTCATCCACCAGAATCGCCAGCGCGGCAGCGGTAACGGCCTTGCCGGTCGAGCCGGTGGGAAAGATCGTATCGCCATCGACCGGCTCGCTGCCTCCCAGGCGGCGTACGCCATATCCCCGGGCCTGCACGATCTGCCCGTCCTTGACGATGGAGATCGCCATGCCCGGTACCTCGCGGGATTTCATCGCCTGCAGAACACGGGCATCAAAGTCCGCCGGCAGCGAGGACTGTGCGTTGGCCAGTGCCGCCATGCAGAAAAGTGCGCAGGAGATCATTGTCTTCCATGTTCTGGACGTGCGGGTCATGCGCGATCTCCGATCAGGAATGGGCGGTAGGCGCCGTGCGGCGCGCAGCACGTTGCAACAGGCGCCAGCTGCCAACGGTCAGCAGCGGCAGGATGTAGAGGCACAGGAACATATAGGCCAGTCCCCGGTAGCCCTGCGCGATCAGCGCCACGAGGCCCACGCGATCAGCGATGAAAATGGAGCCGACCAGCAGAACGCCGGCGATCATCGACCGTGCGGGCTTGCCCAGTCCCGCACCATCACCTCCTGCGAACGTACGGGCGATGCGTTCGTTGCAGGCATGCACGACGGCCGTTCCGCTTTCCAGCAGTGCGCTGAAGATCATCAGCTGGAACAGCACATGGAATACCGGCAGGTTCAACTGGCGCAGGATGAAGTCCGAAGGCAGCGCGACGGTTCCGATCCGGGGATACCACGCCAGCATGCACAGAAAGAAGAACAGCCCCGGGAGCATCGCCAGCGGGCCGGACAGCACGCCGGCCATCACGGCATCACGACGGCTGAGGAAGTGCCTGGCCAGCGGCAGTATGATCACCGCGCCGACGATGTTGTAACCCGCGTAGGTCAAGCCGCCCTGGAGCCAGCCGGTGGTCGGTTGCGGCTCCGACAGCGTGGTGAACGCCGCATCGCCGAAGCGGGCCAGCACCAGCACCAGGAAGGCGGCATAGGTGCCATACAGCAGTACGGAGACCCATTTGAACAGGGCCTCCACGGTATCGTTGCCGAAGGTGACGAAGAATCCGATGGTCACCATCAGCAGCAGCGTGCCGGCCAGTGTCGGCCAACCCAGCAACGCCGAAAAGATTTCCCCTGCCGCTGCTCCGAACACCGCCAGGATGAGCACCATGAAGATGCCGTACGCCAGCTCGAACAGGAAAGCGAACGGCCCCAGCAGCATTTCAAAGAAGCTGCGGTAGTCGAAACTGCGGGTGGCGTGCGCCAGCGCGAAGGTCAGTGCGCAGACGAGGCTCCAGCAGGCCATCGCTACCAGGATCGCCAGCATGCCGCCCTGGGGGCCGCTGGGAATGAAGTATTCCGCCAACTCGCGGCCCGTCGCGTATCCGCCGCCGATCACCGCGGCCTTGAAGGCAAGACCGGGAAGTATCCAACGTTGGAATCGCGTCGCGGCGTTGGTCATCGGCTCATTCTGCCTGCTTGGCCAGGCAGGCGCTTACCAGGGCATCGAATGATTCCCCACCCCGCACGGGATCGGCCACGGGCATGCCGAGGCGGTCGGAAAGCGCATTGATGGCGCGGTACGCGGCGTCCGCCTCCAGTTTCGCGGTATTGAGGCTGATGCCGGCGCAACGGATGTCCGGGTTGGTGCGCGATCCCAGGGTCAGGGCCAGCTCGACCGTGTCTTCCAGCGAGGGGAGCGCATAGTGGGGATAGCCCAGCACATGGTCGCGTCCATGCTCGTGGCAGATCACCACCACGTCCGGCTGGCTGCCATGCAGCAGGGCCAGTGATACGCCGGCGTAGGCGGGATGTGAGAGCGATCCCTGGCCTTCGATCACGTCCCAATGGCAGGGGTCCGCATCGGGAGACAGCATTTCAGCTGCGCCGGCGGCAAAATCCGCGATGACCGCGTCCATCGGAATGCCGGCGCCGGCGATCAGGATGCCCGTCTGACCACTGGCGCGGAAATCCGCATCAACCCCGCGGGCCTGGAACGCGCGGGCCAGCGTGAGCGCCGTGTATTTCTTGCCGAGCGCGCAATCGGTGCCGACAGTGAGCAGGCGTTTGCCCGTGCGACGGATGCCGCTGGCGATGGGCAGGTTGCGTGGTGGCTCACGGACATCGATCAGCCTACGGCCGAGCGCGCGTGCCGCGTTGCGAAGGGTATCGATGTCCGACAGCCGCATGTGCATGCCGCCGATCAGGTCCAGGCCGGCTTCCAGTGCCTGCAACAGCAACGGAATCCACGCGTTGGGGATATGTCCGCCGGGGTTGGCGACGCCGATCACCATCGCCCGGGCGCCCGCCATGCGGGCATGCTCGGGGGTGAGGAAGGGCAGGCCGGCGCTGACGCCGACATCCTCGCACGCGAACTCACCCACGCAGCGCTCGCGTGCCCAGTCGCGAAGGCCGTAGGCGGTCTTCGCATAGTTCGGCTCCCGGGTGTCGCCGAGGAACAACAGGTAGGGCTGCGGAAGCGCTGCGGCTTCGTGCAAGCTCGAAACGGCGGTCTGCATGCGCGGGTCCCGAAGGGGGTGGGAGGATGAACGGCGGCAGTGAAGCGATGCAGGCCAGGCTCAGAACCGGAAGTCCAGCTCCATGCCGTACGTCCGCGGTTGTACGGGGACTGCGGCCACGTGCGAGTTGACCCGCGACAGCGCACCGGCGACGCGTGCCAGCGTCAGCCAGCCGTCCTCCCCGGTCACGTTGTTGACGTAAGCACGCAGTTCCCAGCTGCCACGGCCGATGCCGGCATACAGGTCGAGGGAATGGTTACTGCCGAGCTTCAGCGGCGAGGTGATGACGTCCGGCATCACCTGGGTATCTGGATCACCGGGGGCAGTGAAGCGCTGCCGTTCGGTGGTGCCATTGAAGCGTTCACCGGTCCAGCGGAACGCGCCGCCGATCTGGCCGTTGTAGCCGTTGGCGGTGGAAAACGCGTATTCGGCGGTCGCCGTCCAGGACAGTCGCGGGGAATACGGCATGCGATCGTCGGCCAGGCCGGTCCACTGGATGAAATCAAACCCATCCTGCGGAATCACGGTAGGGTCAAAATCGTTCTTCAGCCGTGAGTTGGTGTAGGCACCGTTGAGCCCGAGCGTCAATGCATCGGTGACACTGAACTGCGAAGAAAGCTCAACGCCTTCGCTGGTGGCCTGGCCGCCATTGACCAGGCCGCTGATGCCGTTGAACGAGGAGGAAACCTGGATGTCGTCCCAGTCGATGCGGAAGACGGAAAGATCGAACGTGACGCGGCGATCGGCGAACTGCGATTTGATGCCGACCTCATAGCTGTCGAGCATCGACGAATCCACCTGCGGCGGAATGCCGACCATCGCCACGTTGGGGCCGCCGGGCTGGTAGCCGGTGGCGACGCGGGCATACAGCATGATGTCGTCGGAGAGCTTGAACTGCGGGCTCACGCTCCAGGTGAACACATTCTCGCTGGAGGTTCCGGTGGTTACACCGATCGGCGCGAGGATGCCTTCCGATACCCGCTGGCTGTACCACTGGTCATTGCGCGCCTGGCGGACGCCGAGGTCCAGCTTGAAGCGATCGCTGATGCGCCAGGAGCCATTGGCGAACACCGCGTATTCCTTGTAGGTGCTGGGCAGGCCAATGACCGCCAGGGTGCCGAACTGCGCATCGTAGGGCGGCGGCAGCGGCGTGCCATCCCGCTCGGCGAGATTGGCCACCTGATCCTGCTTGCTGTCTTCCTTGGTGTAGAAGCCACCGACCATCCATTCGAATGTTCCACCATCCTTGGACAGCAGGCGGAACTCCTGGGTGATCTTGTCCATGTCGTAACCGTAGCGCAGGCTGGAACTTCCCGGCGCGGGCAGGCCCAGCAACAGGTCGGCCACTTCACCGAACTGTGTCGTCGCGTCGATCTGGTCCATGGTCTTGGTCTGCGACCAGCCGGTTGCGGATACGAGATTGCCCCAGCCCAGGTCCCAGTCCATGCTCAGCGAGACCAGCGTCAGGTCCTTGGAGAAGGGACGCGGCTGCCAGACGGTGTCCTTCTGTTCGCCGAACAGCGGCGTCAGTGTTTCCGGATCGAGCGCCACACCGGCGCGATCATCACTGCGGATACGCTGGTGCAGCACCGACAGTCCGAGATCGAATGCATCACCATCCCAGGCCAGCGCAGTACGGGCACCGATCTGGTCGCCGGTGTTGATGTCCTTGCGGCCGTCGATGACGTTGTCGGTGAAGCCGGCAAGACCGTTGCGGGCGAAGCTCATGCGCAGGCCGAGCCGCTCGTCCTTCAGCGGCAGGCTGGCGCCCAGGCGCGCGTTCCAGGCTTGGCCGCCGCCCTGCACGGAGCGCAGGCCGAAACCCACACGGGTTTCTTCACCCACTACTTCCGGCGCGCGGGTCACGTACTTCAGCAGGCCACCAATGGCGCCTGCGCCGTACAGGGTGCCCTGCGGACCGCGCAGTACTTCGACGCGGCTGATGTCGTAGGGCATCAGGTCGAGCATCAGCGCACTGGCGCCCTGGTAGATGCCGCTGGAGCCGACGGGCACGTCGTCGATGTAGGTGGCCACCGTCGCGCCGGACGACAGCGCGGAGATGCCGCGCAGGGACACGCGGGTCAGGCCAGGGGTGCCGTCGTTCTGCACCTGCAGGCCGGGAATATAGGCGGCATAGTCTGACAGCGAGACCGCGCCGGTGTTTTCCAACTGGCGTTCACCGATCACGCTGATCGAGGCGCCCACTTCACGCACATTCTCTTCGCGCTTGTTGGCAGTGACCACCACGGTATCGAGCTGCTGGGCATCGGTGCGCTGGGCACCTGCGTTCGCCGCGTTCGTGCCGTCCTGTGCGAGTGCCGAAGCACTGCAACAGGCCAGCGCGCCAGCGATCGAAAGGGAAAGGTGGGTGCGGTACCACGGCCGTGCGGACTGGAACTGGGTCATGCCTGCTCTCCCGGGCAAGGTTGAATCAGTGATGGTCTGGCGTCGACATGTCGCCCTTCGCACGCGAGCTGTCCTGATCCGGGATAATGATCCTAATCAGAGAATTGTCAATACATTCAGAAAAATCATGTGTGAAGCGGTCAGCGCGTGGCTGGCGTCCAGCCCGGCCCTCGGACCACCTGGCCCGGCGTGGCGCCGGTATGCTCGCCTTCGCGCAGCACCTGTACGCCGTTGACGAAGACATCGCTGACGCCGGTCGCGTACTGCTGGGGTTCTTCGTAGGTCGCGTGATCGGTGATGGTGCCGGGATCGAAGATCACGATGTCGGCATGACAGCCCGCGCGCAGGCAACCCCGATCAGTCAGCTTCCAGTTGCTGGCCGGCAGGCCGGTAAGTCGGTGGATGCCCTCTTCCAGCGGCATCAGCTTGCGGTCGCGGACGTAGTGGCCGAGGAAACGCGCCACGTTGCCGTAGGCGCGCGGATGCGTGCTGGATTTCAGGAAAACACCTTCCGGAGCGGCGGACTCGGCATCCGAACCCAGGCTCACCCACGGCTGCTTCAACCCCAGCTCGATGTTGTCCTCGCTCATCAGGAAGTAGGCGGTGCCGATGCGGTGGTCGTCCTCGACGATCAGGTCCATCGCTGTTTCTTCAACGGATGTCCCGCGTTCACGCGCGATCGCTGCCAGTGACTTTCCGGCCAGGGGCTTCAGTGCTTCGCTCTTGAATTCGATTGGAACCAATCGTTCATCCGATCCGGCGAGCATGCGCAGGTTTTCCCAGGGCACGTTCGGATCGCGCATTTCGGCGATCAGCCGCGCGCGCGTGGCGGGATCCTTGAGCCGCCGGATCATCGCGTCGTGGCCACCGGCCTGCAGCCACGGTGGCATGCTCGCCGCAAGCCATGTCCCGCCTGCGGTGTAGACGTACATGTCCGCACTCAGCTTGAGTCCTTCCTTGCGCGCTGCCTCGATGCGATCGATCGCCTGCTGCATCTTCGGCCAGTTCTTCTCGCCGGCTGCCTTCAGGTGGTAGATCTCGGCATGCTGGCCGGTTGCACGTGCGATGGCCACGACCTCATCGATGCCTTCGAGCAGGCGATCGGCTTCGCTGCGCATATGGGAGATGTATCCGCCACCGGATTCGGCAGCGGCCTTGGCCAGCGCGATCAGTTCGTCGGTTTCGGCGAACCTGCCCGGCGGGTAGATCAACGAACTGCCTACGCCCAGCGCTCCTTCGCGCATCGCCTGGCGAACCACGTCCTGCATGCGGGAAAGCTGCTCGGGGGTTGGCTTGACGTCGTCCTCGCCGAGCTCATGGATGCGGACCGTCGCAGTGCCGATGAACGACGCGACATTGGGTGTTACGCCCCGCTGCTGCAGATGTTCCAGGTAGCCACCGAGGGTGGTCCAGGGGATGTCGTATCGGATATCGGCCTGCTGCTTGAGGGCATCGGCCTTCATGCGTTCGTTGACCGGTCCCATCGACCAGCCTTCGCCGAAGATCTCCAGCGTCACCCCCTGCTTGGTATCACTGACACCGCGTCCATCAACGATGAGCGACTCCGTCGCCCAGCTCAGCACGTTGATGAAGCCCGGGGCGACTGCCTTGCCGCCGGCGTCGATCTCCTTCCCGGCGTGCGCCGCCTTGCCGGCGTGCAACAGCTCCACGATGCGACCATCCCGCACTGCCACGTCCACGCGCTGGGGCGGGCTGCCGCTGCCGTCGTAGACCACGCCGTTGCGGATTACCAGGTCGTAGCGCGGGAGCGCATCGGCGCTGCGGGCCGTGGTACAGGCGGCGAGGGCGAGGGTGAAGGCGAGCAGGGTCGGCGTGAATCGCGGCATGGTGCTTTCTCCATCAGGATGACAACGAACGTATCGGCCGATCCAGCCGCCACAGGATCAGCGCGGCAACCGCGGCCAGGCCGGCAAGCAGCAGGAAGAAACCGGCGTGACTGGTCCTCGACCACAGCGTGCCCACCAGTCCCGCCAGCAGGCTGCCGCTGAAGACGGCGAGGAACCAGGAGGCAACGGTGGTCGCACCCAGGCGTGGTGGCGCGAGCCGCGCGAACAGCCCCAGCCCGGTCGGCAGGATGTACAGCTCACCCAGCGTCAGGATCATGAAGAAGGCCACCAGCCAGAGTCCGTTGACCAGCATCTGGCCGGCACTCGCAGCGAGCCCGGCAAGCAGCACGTAGGCGACGGCAACGATCAAGGCACCGATGGCCATGCGACGGGCCGGGGAGGATTCCCGGCCCTGGTCTGCACGACGTCGCCACTGGGCCAGCAGTACGGGGGTGATCGCGATCACCAGCAGCGGATTGAGCGACTGGAACCACGTCATCGGTACCAGGAAGCCTCCGACCACACGGTCAACGCGGCTGTCGATCCACAACGGCAGTGTGTTGCCGATCTGCTCGTAGGCGCCACGGAAAATCGTCGCGGCCAGTCCAACGCCCAGCAGCAGCCACCAGATCCGCGGGTCGCTGCGGGTGGGCCCGGCATCGGTGATCACCCGCGTGCGGCGGGGTGGCTCCGGTGGCAGGTAACGGCGACCGGCCACGTAGATCAGCAGCCCGATGAACATGCCGATGCCGGCGGCGCCGAAGCCGTAATGCCAACCGTACAGTTCGCCCAGGGTGCCGCACACCAGCGGGGCCAGCAGACCACCGATGTTGAGGCCGACATAATAGACGTTGTAGGCCCGCCCACGGCGGGGATCGTCGCTGGCGTACAGGTCGTTGATCTGGCTGGGTAGACTGGGCAGGAACAGGCCATTACCCAGCGCGATCGTCGCCAGCGCGGGGTAGAGCATTGAATCGAACGCCATCAGGAAATGGCCGAAGGCCATGATGCTGCCGCCCAGGATGACCGCGTTGCGCTTGCCGAGATGACGATCAGCGATGATCCCGCCGATGATCGGCGTGAAGTACGCCATCGCCGTGTACAGGCCGTAGACGAAAGATGCTTTTTCCTGTGCGAAGAGCAGCTGCTTGGTCATGTAATAGACCAGCATCGTGCGCATGCCATAGTAGGAGAACAGCTCCCACATGTTGGTCAGGAACAGGATCGTCAGTCCGCGCGGCTGGCCGAACCAGGTCTTGCCATGGAGATCGGCCGGCATGCTCATGGGTGGGTCCGCGGCCCCCATACCTCGTCGCCGCAATCGATGAAACCATCCACGTAACGTACCGAAGGCGTGCGATCCTTCACCAGGAAGGTGGGGCCGTCCAGATCGACGATGTCGCAGAACTGCCCGAGCACGAAGGCCGGTGCCGCCGCGAGGCTGGTCCCGCACATGTTCCCGACCATCACCTGCTTGCCCAGCTCACGCGCGCGACGGGCCATCATCAGGCCTTCGGTCAGCCCGCCACATTTGTCGAGTTTGATGTTGATGACGTTGAAACGATGGTGCAACGCTTCCAGTTCGGCCAGGTCAAGGATGCTTTCATCGGCGGCGAAGGGCAGTGGGCGTTCGATGCCGTCCAGGTCGGATTCGTGCCCGCGCCGACAGGGCTGTTCCAGCAGCGAGATGTGCGCCTGGACCAGTGCCGGCAGCAGCAACGGCAGCGTGGCCGCGGTGTAGCCCTGGTTGGCGTCCACCCCGATCCACGGCGTCGGACAGCGTGCGCGTACGGCGCGCACGCGAGCTGTGTCCAGTTCGGGGTCGCCTGTCAGTTTGAGTTTCAGCGCGCGTGCCTGCGCATAGGCGGCTGCGCGCTCGGCCATGACCTCCGGTGTATCAGCGCCCACCGTGAAGGTCGTCAACAGCGGGCGCACACCATCCAGGCCGGCCAGCTGCCATACCGGCAGCCCGCTGCGCTGTGCCTCCAGTTCCCACAGCGCGGCATCCAATGCATTGCGCGCGCCACCTGCGGGCAGCAGCTGGCGCAGCGCATCGCGGTCGATGCCGGCTTCGATGCGTGGACGCAGTGCTTCCAGCGTGGCTTTCATCGTGTCCGGCTGGTCGTCGTTGTAGTAGACGCCGGCAGCCTCGCCGCGGCCGATGAAGTCCGCGTCGTACAGGGTCGCCACGGTGGCCGGCATTGCCTCGAAGACATGTCCGGCGATGCGGAACGGTGCCGACATCGGCAACGGTTCGTTGTGCAGCTCAAGTCGAAGGGCCACCACTGCCTCGTGCAGAAGGAAGGAGGGGGGCGGCCGGCGGAGGCCCCGCCGGCCGGTGGCATCAGTAGTTCGCGCCGAATCCGATGACATGCTGCGCGAAGCCGAGCCACAGCAGGAACAGGCAGGCCAGTGCCAGCAGCACGGCCCACAGCTTGGCCAACCATCTGCGCTGACTGCGCAGGACATGCCAGGCATTCCAGACCGCGAACGCTGCGCCGACGGGCAGGGCAACGGTGGCGAACAGGCGCATCGCATTGATCATGACGTCGCTTCTTGGCGAGGTCATTTCCAGGGCGCTCAGCATGCTCGCCACGAGCGCCAGCGCGGCGCTGGTGGCCAGCAGCGAGAGCAGCGCACCGATCCGCACCAGGCGATGGGCGCGTGCGTCCACGCCGCTCAGCCGGTAGGGCACGCCATAGTAACGACGGACCAGTGCCGACACCGGCCAGGCGACCACGGTCAGCAGCACGACGATCAGGCTGGCGATCAGCAGCGGCAGGTAGGCGGCGTGCCAGCTCGACAGGCGCTGGAAAACCATGATCGGTGCGTACGGTTCCAGGGTGAAGCGCGTGACCTTTCCATCCACCACGTCTGCCGCCAGGCGATCGGTGCTGGTGGTGTCCTGCCAGACGTATGGTGCGATCTCGCGCCACTTCTTCGGCGCGCCACCGTAGCCGATCGCCGCGCTCACGGTAAGGGATCCATCGTCGTTGGCGATGACCTTGACTGGTCCCAGAAGATTGGAAAGCGACACGAAGCTGGTGTCCGCACGGCGGCTGCTTACGTACGTGCCTGCCATCTGTGAAGCGTGCAGGAGGGCCTCCTCCTTCGACACGCCCTGGGGTGCGGCCGGCTTGCCGGGCAGGTAGCGGTCGGCGAAGCCGCGCGACAGCGCAGTGCGGATG
Source organism: Stenotrophomonas sp. STEN009 (assembly GCF_056760395.1). Taxonomy (NCBI): domain Bacteria; kingdom Pseudomonadati; phylum Pseudomonadota; class Gammaproteobacteria; order Lysobacterales; family Lysobacteraceae; genus Stenotrophomonas; species Stenotrophomonas sp. STEN009. The sequence goes on from NZ_JBRRES010000008.1 coordinate 27,086, forward strand.
TGCCCGGTTGCCCCGTCGCGCCCGGCGCTGTTCATCGACACGAACAGGCCGATGTCATCGTCCAGGAACAGCTGCAGGTCGCTATGGAACCACTGGGTATCGCCACCATGCGAAATGGCACGGTGGCCATTGACCGAGGTCTCGTAGAAACCCAGCATCATCCGGTTCAGCGGTCCGATCGACGCCTGACCGGTGGAGTGCATCTGCTGTGCAGTGGCGGCATCGAGGATGCGCGCATCACCAAAGGCACCGTCCTGCAGGTGGGCGATCATGAAACGGCCCATGTCCGATCCCGTGGCGGCCAGGCTGCCGGCGGGCGCCAGGCTGATGAATTCATACTCCTTGGCCTCGCCGGACGATGCGCGCTCATATCCCTTGGACATGCCGGACAGTAGCGTTGCCGGCAATGGCTGGCGGAAACTGGAGTGTTTCATGCCCAGTGGTTTGAAGATCTGCGCGTCGATGTAGTCGTAGAACGGCTGGCCCGAGGCGCGCTCGACGATGTAGCCGGCCAGTGCCGTGGCGTAGTTCGAATAGGCCGGTGTGGTGCCCGGTGCGTAGATGCGCTCGGGTGTCCAGTTCTTGAGTGCATCACCGAGCGGTACCACCTCGTCCAGGCGGGAGGTGATCAGCCCGCGGATCTGCTCTTCCATTCCGGTGGTATGGGTCATCACGTGCCGCAGCGTGATGGGCTTGCCGTCACGCTGCGGTATCTTGAAATCAAGATAGGTGTTGATGTCGGCGTCCAGGTCCAGCTTGCCCTGGCTGACCAGTTGCATCACCGCCGTCCAGGTGAACAGCTTGGAGACAGAGCCGGGGCGGAACAGCGTGCTTTCCGGATCAACCGGTGTGCGCTTCTCCAGGTCGGCGTATCCGTAGCCTTTCTGTACCAGGATCCGCCCATCCTTCACCACCACCACGACGGCGCCGGCGATGTCGCCGTTGGCCAGTGCATAGGGCATGATGCCGTCCAGCCAGGCCTCGGCGTCTTCGCGGGTCAGGACCGGCGCGCCTGCTGACGGCGCGGAAGGCGTGTTCTCTGCGGCCGGCAGCAAGGAGGGCGCGGTGGGTACGGGCGCCGTTGTCGGCGGCACCGATACGGGCGGAGCGATGGCCTGCTGGGCCTGCAGCGGCAGCGCAGCGACCATGGTCAGCACCGCGCTGCACAGGAGGACAGGGATCTTACGCATCGAACGGTCTCCGAACTGAAGCGACTGGACGGCCTCCTGTGCGTCTGGCACGTCGCACGGTGGCGGATATATCCTGATTTGGCGATAATGATCCTAATCAGAGAATTGTCAACCCATGCCGAAAGTCCCGGGCCAGGGTGCCTGGGCAGGGAACTGCTCTTTCCAAAGGACATCCCCGAGGGTGATCATGACCCGGGCTGGGAGGTTCCAGCAGAAGTACTGGTGTTCCAGGAGATACCGCAAGAATGACGTCACAACACCCCACCATTGGCGGACTGCTGCGGTCGCTGCGCGCTCGCAAGGGTTGGACGCTCAAGCAGATGAGCGAACACTCCGGCATTCCGCTGTCCACCTTGTCCAAGGTCGAGCACGATCGCCTGACCCTCAGCTATGACAAGCTCCTGCAGCTCGCGCAGCGGCTGCAGTTGCGGATGTCCGAGCTGTTCGCCGAGGATGCCGATGCCGTAGAGCCGTCGGTGACCGCGCGCCGCAGCATCGGCCGCATTGAGGACGCGATCCGGGTCACCACGCCAAACTATGACTATTTCTATCTCTGCCCGGAGCTGCGCCGCAAGCGCATGATCCCGGTACTGACCCGTGTGCGGGCGAAAACCATCGAGGAATTCGGTGCCCTGGTACACCACTCCGGCGAGGAGTACATCCACGTACTCGAAGGCCGCATGGAAGTGCATACCGAATTCTACGATCCGGTCGTGCTCGAGGCCGGGCAGTCGGTCTACATCGATTCCAACATGGGCCACGCCTACATCGCGGCCGAGGGCTGTGACGAGGTGGTGCTGCTTGGGGTCTGCTCCAGCAGCGATGAGCATCTCATGGAGTCGCTGCTGACGCTGCATGGCGACGAAAATGCGGTGCGCCCCGGCAAGGTGGAACGCCTCCCGCCACCGACGAAGATGGTGCCCAAGGCGCGTCGCCGGAAATCCCCGGCGTCATCGAAGGCCTGAAGCGAAGGCCGCCGGGCGTGCGTCATCGTGCGCGGCGGCCGGATCCCGTCATGGCCGATCCTGCAGCGCGAAGCGGACCGTCGCCTCGACGTGGATCGGATATCCAGAACTGTTTCAGTTCGTTTGCGGGTGGGCCCACCCCATCCTCAGCGCAACCGCACCTCCGTCTGCTTCCCTTCATCGAATGGCCCTTGATCCAGAAGACAGTCGATGAAGGCGCCCAGCAGGGCGGGTCGATGCTGCCGGCTCGGGTAGTAGAGGAACAGCCCGGGACGCGAGATCGACCAGTCCGACAGGACCCGGACCAGCCGCCCCTGGGCCAGGAGTTCGCCTACGCCGTCCTGCTCGAAGTGATAGGCAATGCCGAGCCCACCCAGCGCAGCAGCAATGCCGACGTCAGCGTGATTGGTGATGACAGGACCATCGACGGCTACATCGAGCCGATGCCCCTGCTTCTCGAACTCCCAGCGATAGTGCCTGCCATCCATCTCGAGTCGCCAGTTGATGCACGCGTGCTCGTGCAGCTCGGCCGGCGAGGTGGGGGTGCCTCGACGTGAGAGGTAGTCGGGGGATGCCACCGCCATCATCTTCATGTCGGGAGTGAGGCGGACGGCAACCATGTCCTTTTCGAGCTGGCCGCCGACGCGGATGCCTGCATCAAAGCGGCCCCGGACGATATCGGCCAGCGCATCGTCGACCACGATGTCGAGCACGACATCAGGATGCGCGCGATGGAAGCGCGCAAGCCGTGGGGCGATGACCGTCCTTGCCGCGATGCCCAGCGTGTTGATGCGCAGCGTGCCGCTCATCCGCCCCGTCGCCTCACCGGCATCCGCCACTGCAGCAGCCATCTCCCGGAACAGCGGGGCGATGCGCCTGTAGAGCAGTTCGCCCGTTGCCGAGGGTGCGACGCTGCGTGTGGTGCGATTCAGAAGGCGGGCGCCGATGCGACCTTCGAGCTGGCGGATCGTCTGGCTCAGCGCCGAAGGCGACAGGCCAAGATGCTCTGCGGCTCGCGCAAAACTCTGACGCTCCACGACGGCAACAAAGGCCCTGAGTTCAGCAAAGTCGGATCCGCGCATTATGTACTCGTTTCTAAAGAGCCCATCCGGATTCTAGGATATTCAATAAATTAGCCTGGGTGCGCATCCTACGGGCCATCCACCCGAGGAGACAGAAACGTGAGCGCCTTGACCCTTCCCGAGCCCATTGCGGCGTACTTCGCGGCAGAGCAGAACCCGGACGCCTTGACGCAGTGCTTCACGGCACACGCGGTGATGAAGGACGACGGACATACCTACGTGGGCATCGACGCCATCAAGGCGTTCATGGCCGAGGCAACGGCCCGGTACCACGCGACGAGTGTGCCGTTTGCCATCGAGCGGCAGGACGACATCCACAGGGTGCAGGCCGACGTCACCGGTGACTTTCCCGGCAGCCCGACGGTTCTGACGTACCGCTTTCGACTGGAGCGCGGCCGGATCGCATCGCTGGAGATCACGGCATGAACTTCGACCTTCAACTGAAGGACCTGAGGGCAGTGGTCACAGGAGGAACGCTGGGACTGGGGGCTGCCGTTGTGAAAACCCTGGCGGAGGCCGGAGCGCGCGTGACGACGTCCGCGCGTACGGTTCCCACCCAGACGCGCGAGGGCGTCACCTACGTCGCTGCCGACCTGTCGACCGCGGAAGGCACGGATCACCTTGCGCAGGCCGTCCTCCGGCAGTGGGGAGGTGTGGACATCGTGATCAATGTGCTCGGAGGCTCGAACACGCCCGGTGGTGGCTTCGCTGCCATTAGCGATGCGCACTGGTTCGCCGAGCTGAACCTGAATCTCATGTCCGCGGTGCGCCTGGACCGTGCACTGCTGCCCACGATGCTGCACCAGGGTTCGGGCGTGGTGATCCATGTCAGCTCCATCCAGCGCGTGCTGCCGCTGCCGGAGTCCACTACTGCGTACGCTGCGGCAAAGAGCGCTCTCACCACGTACAGCAAGTCGCTTGCCAGAGAGGTGACGCCCAAGGGCGTGCGCGTACTGAGCGTTGCGCCGGGCTGGATCGAGACCGAGGCGTCCGTGGCGTTCGCGGCGAGGATGGCCGCAGAGGCCGGAACGGATTACGAAGGTGGCAGGAAGATCGTGATGGATTGGCTGGGCGGGATTCCGGTGGGTCGACCTGCCAAGCCACAGGAGGTGGCCGACCTGATCGCTTTCCTGGCCTCCCCGCGCTCCGCGTCGATCGCAGGGACGGAGTATCGGATCGATGGGGGTACGGTCCCCACCGTGTGATCAACGGGCTTGGCGGTCGTATCGGGCGCCAGGCTGCACGCGTCTATGGGTCGCCGTTTCACAAAACTTCCATCTACCTGAATCAGCTGTTAGGCTCCGGGCGGAAGGTCGTCTCATTCAGGTACCAAAGTCCCCGCTGAACAGCCCGCATACAGGAATTGGAGAGAGCATGAAGCTCCGCGTGACAGGCAGGTCCCGTTCCAACGTACTGTTGTTTCTTCCCCTTGTTTCCCTCTGCGCCGGCGTGGCTATCGCGCCTTCGGTGAAAGCGGCGGAAAAGCCCACCGATATCGACACAGTTCAAGTGCGCGCCAAGCGCATACAGAACGAGATCATCCCGTGGCATCTGTTCGACATGGGGGGAGGAGGCGGACGCTGGGACTTCCTCGGCGGTGGTGGTGGCGGTGCAGCCCCCAACCAGACCGCCAAGGAGCAGGAGACCGACGACCGCGAGAAGCAGTGCGATGGAACGACCGGCAATCCGATCGTCCTGTACACCGGCAACAAGGTCGAGCACGAGCTGGACTTCGCAAGTGCCAGTGAGATGGGCTTGTTCCTGCGACGCAGCTACAACCATCACTGGAGTGCGACCGGCCTTTTCGGCAATCACTGGCTGAGCAACTTCGATTACTCGCTGGCGTTCTCTGATGGCCAGAACACTCTCTGGAACCAACGGCCGGACGGCCGCCGGATCAAGTTCCAGCGCGATCCCGCCAGCGGCCACTGGAACGAGGACAAGGCACAGCCCATTGCCTACATCGTCAAGAATGCGGACGGCAGTTTCACGCTTCACAACGATGAGAATGGTGCGGAGAACTACAACGCAGAGGGCTACATCACCCAGCTTCGCAACGAGCAGGGGATCGCCTGGAACTTCGTCTACAGCAACAAGTACCTGCAGACGGTCACGCACTCTTCCGGCCGCCAGGTGAAGTTCACCTGGAGCGGCAGCCAAGTCACGCAGGTGACCGATCCGGCCGGAAACATCTTCCAGTACGCCTATACACCCAACGTGTTCGGGACTGGCCGGGGGCGTCTGGCATCGACCACGCTGCCAGGCGCGCCAGCCACCACCATTACCTATCACTATGAGGACGCGCGGTATCCCGGCGGCTTCACCGGAAAGTCCTTCAATGGTGTGCGCTATTCCACCTTTGCCTACGACGAGAATCGCCGTGCGGTTCTCTCCGAGCATGCCGGTGGCGTCGAACGCCACACCATCAGCTACGTGGTGGAAAGCACGGAACAGGTGCTGCCGCCACCCGCGCCGGCACGGCCGGGTGGCATCTTCGTGGAAGCAGAGCGGGGCTGGTGCGAGGACACGCGCAACGGGATGATGTGCTATCAGCCGCGCTCTTTGCCGGGTGGCAGTGTTCCCATGGCAGGCACGGGCGCCGGCACGGGAATCGGCAGCATCCAGCTGTCCTCGACACCTGAAGGCAAGGCGCGCCCTGTCAAGATCAAAGCGATCGAAACCAATCCACTGGGTCGCAGGACAACCCACGCCTACGAAGATGGTCGCCCGGTGTCGGTGACCGGCGCCGCCTCGCCGCGCTGCGCAGCCAGCTACAAGGAGAGCAGCTACGACGCCAATGGTTATCCTGATCTGGTCCACGATTTCGCCGACAACCTGACCGACTTCGACTACAGCCCCCAGGGCTATCTGCTGAAGCGTGTTGATGCGGTAGGTACAGCCGTGCAGCGGACTACGACCTTTGAATGGGACACGGCACGCAATCGCCGGACCAAGGTGTCGGTCGCCAACGACAAGGAGACCAGCTACACCTACGACGCGCGCGGCAATGTTGCATCGGTGACAGAGAAGAACCTCTCCAGTCATGGTGCCCCGGGGCAGAGCCGTACGACCACGCTGACCTACACGTATCACCCGAATGGGCTGAAGGCCTCCATGAAGGTGGATGGCCCGTTGGCGCAGGATGACGCCACCTCGGTCTATGACGCCAATGGCGACCTGGTCAGCGTGACCAACGCGCTGGGACACAGCATTGCGTTCAGTGGTTACAACGGGTTGGGCCAACCGGCCCGCATCATCCAGGTCAATGGCCAGGTTCGCGAGTACAGCTACGACGCGCGTGGCCGCGTGGTCAGCCAGCGCGACAGCTTCGGCGACAGCTGGGCCACGACGACCTTCGGCTATGACGCGACGGGCAATCTGGCCAGCGCCACCCGGCCAGATGGAGTGATCGAGCGCTACGAGTACGACGCAGCACGGCGCCGCCTGGCGGAGGTGGTTCCCTTGGGTGACGGCACCTACGCATGGACGCGCTACAGCTATGACGCCGCCTCGAACATCACACGCAAGGAGGTGGCACACACCGACTTCCCACTGGGCAGCACGGTTACCGGCGTGATTGACGAACTGACCCACGACGGCAACTGGAACTGGTTCCTGCGTGGCTGGGCCTGCAGTACTGGATCCAACGCCTCCATCGAGGTCCATGGCTACGCGGAAGGTCAGTTCCTGGCCGCTGCGCAGGCCAACCTGGCCAGTGAACCGGGTGTCGCCTCTGCCTGCCAGGCGGGCGGCAGCGCTTACCGCTTCCAGCTGCCGGTGTCGCTGGCCCAGCGACAGCAGCTGGGCGGACGCAAGATCACCCTGTACGGCCTGTCGCCACAGGGCGGCGCCCACAATCGTGCGCTCGCCAATTCGGGCGTGTTCGCGGTACCGCAGGCGACTGTGGTGGGAGACATCGGTGGCGTCACTCATGACGGCAACGGCAACTACGCGGTAGAAGGCTGGGCCTGCTCGGTGGGTGTGGACAGTTCCATCGATGTGCATGCCTACGTCGGCGGTTCCGCCGGCGGCGGAGCATTCGCGATCGCCGGCACTGCCAACCTTCCCACTGATGGCAACGTTGCCAACGCCTGCCAGGCGAGAGGTACGGCTTATTGGTTCAAGCTGCCGCTGGACGCTGCGCTGCGCCAGAACCATGGCGGCAAACCGATCTACATCCACGGCATCTCGCCGGTCGGCCAGGCCAACCTGACCATCAACCGCTCGGGCGCATTCACGGTTCCATCGATTGTGCGCAGTGCCGAATTCATCACCTTCAACTCCAGTTCGTATCACATCTACAACGGCGACCGGGTGACCCTCACAGCGCAGGTGCGCAACACCGGCAATGTCACCTGGGACGGCAATACCTATCTCGCCTGGGGCCATGATTTCCCGACGCAATCACATGGATTGTCGGCACCTGTTCCGCCAGGGGGGATCGCCACTTTCAGCTTCGATATCGCGCCCTATCACGACGGCGTAGGCATCGGCGGCTATTCCTATGTCGCGCAGATGGCTACGAGCGGAACAGCGTGGGGCCCCCGTCCCTACGTCACCATCGTGGTGGAAAACGGGGACTGGCATTGCCCCAATGGTCCAAATGGTCCCAACTGCCAAGAGCCGATGCGGGTCACGCCGCCCATTTGGTTGGACGCTAAGGAAGGAGTCCGCTGATGTCTGTGATCACTCTGACCCTGATGGGATTGAACGCTGTGACGTTCAGCGTCAACTACGACTACGACGAACTGGGACGGCTCATTGGCGAGCGCGGCAATAATGGACAGAACATCCGGTATGCCTACGACGCCGAAGGCCGCCTTGTCCAGATCACGGATTCGCAGAACCGCGTGAGGCAACTCAGCTACGACGCGCTTGGGCAGATGGTGCAGGCAGTGGACCCGGCCAATGGCACCACTCACGTCTCCTACGATCCGGGTGGCCGCGTTGCGCGGGTCAGCGACCCGCGGGGGCTGGTGACGACCTACGAGTACGACGGACTGGGTAACTTGTGGAAGCAGGCCAGCCCGGATACGGGCATTACGTTACATCAGTACGATGCGGTCGGGGGGGGGGGGGGGGGGGCCCCCCCCCCCCCGCGACGGCAGCACCGTGGCGATGGGTTACGACGGACTGGGTCGACTGGCATCGATGCAGAGTGATGGCCAGCGGCAGGACTTCAGCTACGACTGGTGTGCGTGGGGCAAGGGCATGCTGTGCGGCCTCTCCGGCCCCGACACCGCGACCCACTTCGCCTACGTTCCAAGCGGGCAGTTGTGGATCCGGCGGGACTTCATCACTGTTGCCGGCCAGCAGACCGATCACAGCACGGAATTTCTCTACGACGGCATTGGGCGCCCGAACCAGATCACCTATCCCAACGCTGACCGCGTCAACTACGCGTACGGCGCCGGCGGACGACTGGCGTCGATGACCGCAACGATCGACGGCGTTTCGCGTGCGGTCATCGCCCAGGCCAGCTGGAAAGCGACCGGCGCGTCGGGCTGGCTGGCGTACGGCAATGGACTGGCCCGCGGTTACAATCATGATGCCGATGGCCGACTGACCGCGATGTCGGTGTGGGGCCCCAACAGCGCCCGGTTGAGCTACTGGGATTATCAGTACAGCGCGGACGGCGAGATGACTGCAATCATCGATGCCGCAGTGCCCGACCTGACCCAGACGATCGGTTACGACGCGCTCAGCAGGCTGACCCAGTTGAGGCGGTTCGGAATCGACAACCAGCTTTCCTATGATGCCGGTGGCAACCATGACCGCTACCAGGCCGGGAACCAGTTGACGCAGTACACCATCGACCCGGCAAGCAACCGGGTGCTGGGCTATGCCAACCAGGATGGGACACGGCAGTACCAGTATGACGCGCTGGGCAATCGCATCAGCGAGACGGCAGGAAGCCGGGTCAGCACGTATGAGTACAACGCGTTCAACCGGATGAGCCGTGCCAACATCGCGGGACAGGTCACCGATTACCTGATCAATGCGCAGGGGCAGCGTGTGGCCAAGGCCAATGCCACCGCTACCAGCCGATACTTCTACAGCGACCAGAACCAGATGCTGGCCGAGCTCAGCAACAACACCTGGACCAACTACCTGTGGTTCAACGGTGAGCTGGTGGGTCTTTCGCGCAATGGCCAGCTCAACTTCGTCCATACCGACCACCTGGGCCGTCCCGATTTCGTCAGCAGCCCGCAGCAGGCGACCGTCTGGAAGGCCTACAACTATGCCTACGGTCGAAGTGTGCAGCAGGATGATATTGGAGGCCTCAACATCGGCTTCCCGGGGCAGTACTACGATGCCGAAAGTGGACTCTGGTACAACGGGTTCCGCGATTACGATGCGTCCATTGCACGCTATGTCCAGAGCGATCCGATCGGCCTGGCAGGCGGCCTCAACACCTACACCTATGCTGCCGCAAACCCAATCCAACGCACCGATCCGCTGGGGCTTGAGCCTACAGTGGCATCTGTTGTGCTGTGCATCTCAGGCGCCGCCGGGGGCTACATGACGGTGGACGGAATCAAGGCCGCCAAGCAGGATTTCGATGCGATGCAGAAGGCCAGAGCCGAGGCTGCGGAGAAGCAGGCGTGCGAGGATGCCAAGAGCGATACCACGCGTGCCGGTGCGAGCAATCCTGCGCTGGCCAAGGCGGCGGGGGTTGTGGCGGACGCGGCCAGCGCCTTCTCCGACCAGGGGGCGTCGTTCAAGGCAACCATGGCCATGTCGGTGGTATCAGGCGCGATCGGCATCAAGCCGTGTACGGTGATCGGCGCCGCCATAGGCATCTTCGCGGCCGATGGCAGCGCAACCCGGAGAGTGGAGGCAATGACCAAGGCAGCCGGTGACTGGATGAAGGACAACACGCGATGAAACTGCCGGTCCGCTTCTGGGTGCATCTTCTCAGCCACCTGGCGCTCGTCGCGATCCTGGCTGGGCTGCTGGCCGGCTGGGTCGGGACGTTCTTCGAAGCCCTGGCCGGTCATTCCGGTGCCGCAACCGACGGCGCTCGTGTGGGCGACGTGGGCACGGTGTTCGGCTTCTGCATGCTGGCCCTGTTGCTGTTGGGGGCGCTGACGGTCACCGGCGAGCTGTTCGGTCTGGCCAGGCCGTACAGCCGCGACGCGCCCTACCGGAACGAGGCGCAGGCGATGTATCGAAAGGTGCTGTTGATCGCGGTGGCGCTGTTGTCCTGGGGAGGCCTTGCATCGGCCACCCTCATTGGATCGCTGATGCGCTCCGGCTGACCGGCCCGGGCGCTGTCGGCAGCCGCTCGAAGGCAACGATCCGGCGCGAGAGCCATGGCCAGAACATCCGCCTGCGCAACAGCAGGCCGCGCACCTCATCCAGGCTTGCATGGAGCAGGCCGATGCGGTGCGCCAGCTCCTCCAGCGTACTGTCGGGCAGGCGCGCAAAGCCCTCCTGCTCGATATGCCAGTTGTCGGCGTACTCGATCAGCTGCACGCAGCGCATCTCCAGATGGATACGTGCGTGGATCACATCCCAGTCGATCAGCTCGTGCGTTGGAATCTGACGCAGCGAGTTGAGCATGTCCATGCCGCAGGTGCGGTGGTAGCGATACAGCTGTGTGTCGCCGGATCGATCCGTGGCCAGCTTCGCCGCCTGCAGGAACTGGAAGAGGGTGATGCCGCACAGTGTCAGCGAGGTGGTGATGCGGCGCTGGGTCTGCGCGCGGGACATCTGCCAGGGCACATAGATGGCAGCGAAGCCGATCACCACTGCCACCAGCACCTGTGACCAGTCCGCCCATTCGCCGACCGGCAGGCAGGGACGGCCGATGATCCAGGGGCAGAAGGTATCCACCGTGTCGCTCATGCAGGACCTTGCGCGTTGCCGATCTGGAGCACCACGTAATCACAGGCTCGCCGATGCAGGCAAGGCAGGGGCCCGCAACCGGCGCGGTGTCGCGCGCCGGCGCAGATCGCGAAGGCGGGGGCGGGGTGAAAAACGACACGAGGCCACCCCCGTCAGCCACGGATGGACGAGGCTGCCCTCATCCGCGACGCCGGCGACCATCGATGCTGTAGCGGCCGGCGCCGGTGCAGGCCAGCAGAATGAAGCCACCGGCGATGCCCATGTTCTTCAGGAACATGATCTGCTGGTTGGGATCGTTGAACTGGTGATGGAAGATGAAGGCGGTCACCAGGCTGAAGGCGGCCAGGACCGCGGCGACCAGACGGGTCTGGAAGCCCAGCAGGATGCACAGGCCGGTAATGATCTCGAACGCGATGGTTGGCCACAGCAGGATGCCGGGCACGCCCATTGTCTCCATGTAGCTCTGTGTGCCGGCCAGGTTGCCGAGTTTGCCAAGGCCGGAGACCAGGAACAGCAGCATCAGCAGTACGCGTGCAACGAGGATGGCAAGGGGAGGCGATGAGTGGTTCACGTCGATATCCTCAGGCGGAGACAGGCAGGGCAACCGTGCGCAAGGGCACAGGAGATGGGCCGATCGGACTCCAGAGCCGGTGAAGCCCGCGTTGAGAGCATTCCGCGCACAGGGCTGCGGGGTGGGGTCATACGGCGCGTTTCACGCTACCCTGCGCGGGTCTGGAGACGAAGGAGGCACAGGATGGCAGACGATGGCGGCATGACGATTCCAGCGAAGATCCTGTACATCGCAGGCGCCGTGGCTGTGCTGGTGAGCCTGCTGGCGTGGTCGGTGGAGTGGAGCGGGCTGGCCTACGTCTGTCCCTATTGCCGTGTGCAGCGCACGGTCATCGGCGTGCTGGGGGTGCTGACCCTGTTCGCGCGGCCCGGCGGCATCGTCGTGCCCTGGCTCTCCTTCTCCGCGGGAGGCTTCGCGTTCGTGGTGGCGGCGATGCAGCACTTCAACGGCTGGAAGCGCATTTCCTCAGGCAGCTTCAGCTTCAACGCGCAGTGGTACATCGACCCGTGGTTGCTGTCGGGATGCGCGATGCTGATCCTGGTCGCGCAGTTGATGCTGGTGCAGACGGCCTGCCGGCGCAGCGCGCGCTGAAGCCACCGCCGGCGTCTGCCGGCGGCGGCCTCCATTGCATTCCGTGCCTGCGCTAGGCTGGATTCATCAGTGCGAAGAGCGTGTCGTAGGTGCCATCGCGTTCGGCCCAGCGTCGCGCCTGGTCCGGCTCCAGCAGCAACTCACCCCGCGGGTGGTCCCCACGCTCGAGCTTCAGCAGAACCTGCTGCACGTACTCCTGCACGGGCATCGCGCGCGGGTCGGTCGCCTGCGCCTCACCCGTCAGTCCGGTCTGCACGTACGGGGGCGACAGTTCCAGCACCTCCACCGGCAGATGGCGAAGCTGATGACGCAGCGATACCAGCCACGAATGCAGGAACGCCTTGCTGGCGCAGTAGGTCGGGAAGCTGGCCAGTGGCAGGAAGGCGAGCGCAGAACCGGTGGCCATCAAGGTGGCGCTGCGTTGTTGTGTCAGCAACGGCAGGAACGTGGCCACGGTGCGGAGCAGCCCCAGGATGTTGGTGTCGATGATGGCTTCGGCATCGAAGTCGTCCCAGTGGCCGCTGGCCAGGTTTTCCGGGCGGGAGATGCCCGCGTTGGCGATGAGCACGTTGAGGCCGGGGAAGCGGGCATGGACGATCTCGGCCAGGTCCGCCAGTGATGCAGGATCGCCCAGCTCCAGCGGCAGGGCGACGAGGCCCGGGCGCTGCTCGCTGACCGCCTGCAGCAGTGCCCGGTCGCGGCCGGTGATGATGACCTGGTTGCCGCGGTCGTGCAGCGCCTCGGCCAATGCACGGCCGATGCCGCGGCTGCCGCCGGTGATGAGGATGGTGTTGCCGGTGAGGTTCATGGGAGTGCCTTTCCAGAGGGTCTTGGGAAAGGCCACGGCGTGATGCATCCACTCCCGTAGGAGCGAAGGGCAGGGCAGTGCCGTGGCGCCTGTCGCCCGGGTTTCCTCTGCTGAGGCCCTCCCGGCTGTGGGCGCGTTGGATGACGATAACGCCTGCGGCAGCGCCGTTGCGGGGCTGCGGCGCAGACTGTAGGCGCAGCCTGGTGAGGCGTCAACCGTGTCGGCGCATCGGGGTCCCGCCCGATGCAGGGCTACCGGCTCTGGAAGACCGCCCGCTGGGCGGCGAATGCGCGCTGGTAGGCAGGGCGTTCCGTGGCCCGCGCCAGGTAGGCGGCCAGCGTCGGATACCCGCCGATCATGCCGCTGCTTTGAAGACGCAGCAGCACCGCCACCATCATCAGGTCGCCAACGCTGAATTCGTCCTCCAGCCAGGTCCTGTCGCCCAACCATGCCGACAGCTGGGACAGCCGTGCGTGCACGCGCTCGTCCAGCATCACCTGCCGCTGCGCATACCAGGGCTGCTCGCGTTCCAGCAGCCATGCCATGGATCGCTCGACGATGGGCGGCTCGACGGTGTTCAGCGCAGCGAACATCCACATGATCGCGCGCATGCGGGCGCTGTCCCCGGCCGGCAGCAGGCCGCGATGGCGCTCGGCCAGGTGCAGCAGGATCGCGCCGGATTCGAACAGCACCCGCTCGCCTTCCTGGTAGGTGGGGATCTGCCCGAAGGGGTGGCGCGCCAGATGGGCCGGCCGCTTCATCTCGGCAAAGGACAGCAGCTGGACGTCATAGGCCACGCCCAGTTCTTCCAGTGCCCAGCGCACGCGCATGTCGCGGGCCAAGCCCTGGCCGCGATCGGGCGAGGTGGCGAAGGCAGTGAGGATCGGGGTCATCGGAGGTGCTCCGGCCGGCGGGAGGCCTGCCTTCCCTGTGTCGACGAACGGCAGGACCGGAAATCGACCGTTGCTCAGCGCTGCGCTCGCCGCGGCGAGGACAGCAGCCCGGCAACCGTCTCGATCCGTGCGGCGCCTGAACGCTCCAGCGTCTGCAGTGCCACTCTCCTGCGAGCTGGCAGCGCCGCGGTGGCATCAGCCACCACGGTTACTTCGAACTCCCGCGCGTTGGCATCCAGCGCGGTCGCCAGCACGCAGGAATCGGTCGCCATGCCGGTGAGCCACAGGTGGCGGACCCCCAGTTTGGCCAGCAGGATCGGCAGGGGCGTGGCGAGGAACGCTGAGTGCTTCGGTTTGAGCACGAAATAGTGGTGAGGGGCCGGCGCCAACATGTCCGCGATGCGCGCGGCACTGCCACCGTCCCGCCTGCACTGCTCCACCTGCTGGCGGAAATCCCGTTGCCAGTCGGAGAAGTTGTCGTTGGCATGGATCACCGGCCAGCGGCGGGCATCGCAATGGTCACGCACCCTGCGGATGCGGGTCGCGGCCCGCTCCGCCAGGGGCGCCAGCGCGCCAGCGTCGGGAAAATCGAAGCGGCTGAACATGTCGATGACCAGCAGTGCGGTCGTGGCATTCCGGCGTGGCATGGCTCAGTCTCCGGTCTGCGCATGCGGCGCCTGCACGGGCTTGGACTGCGGGGAATCCTTCTGCCGCAGGAAGATGGTCAGCACGACCAGGGCCAGTACCGCCAGGAATTCGCTTTGCCAGTTCTGCATGGACTCGAACCAGAACGTGCTGCTGGTCAGATGCTGCAGGAAGGACGGAGGGGGCAGCCCCTGCAACTGCTGTTCCACCTGTTCTGCCTTCCAGCTGCCGACGGCGTGCAGACTGAAGCTGACCAGGAAGAGCAGTCCGAAGGCGATCGCCAGTGAATGTCCATAGAGCGTCTTCCATATACCGCCAAGCAGCACCGGCCAGGGTGTCGGGCCGGGCTCGATCCGTGCGTGTTCCTGTGCAGGGTCGAGCGGGCGCGATTCTGCAGAGCCGCGCTGGCGCAGGCTGACGGTGAGCAGCACGTACATGCCCATCTGCAGGAACTCGCTTTCCCAGTTCTCGAAGGTGGCACTGATGAAGTGGCCGCTGGCCAGGTAATGCCACAGATCCAGTGGCGCGCGGCCGTGGTGGACCAGCTCTTCGTTGTGCACCTGCAGTCCTGACAGTGCCTGGCCGGCAATGAACAGCACGGTCAGAGCCAGCAGAACCAGTGACAGACCGTTCCGCTTCCACATGCAGCACCTCGCCATGCAGATCCTATGGGGATGCGGTGAGCTTGCGTGGCCGGTCAAGAAACATCCGTGAATCCCGCGCATGCGGTCCGTGAGGCGGACTCAGCGATGGCGCTTTCCGGTGGGGTCCGGATCGAGCCGTTCATAGTCATCCGGGCGCGCCTTGGGGCCATCGCCATCGTCGGGCATGTCGTGCTCCTTCCATCTGGCGTTGTCGTTGCGGCGCTTGTCGGGTGTATGTGCCTTGGCCTGGTCATCGACATCGACGGTGGGGTTGAACGGCAGCTTGTTGCTCATGGCAGTCTTCCCGTGGATGGTGGATGGAGGCTTCAGCGTGCACGCGTGAGGGTTAACGCAATGGCGCAGTCGAATGAACATCCCGCACACCGTGCGGTCACTCTGCCCGCAGGGGGAGGGCTGCGATCCTGCAGGTCCGTTCCCTAGGAGAAGCACCATGCAGGCACTGACCTATCACGGCCGCAGGGATGTGCGCGTCGAGACAGTTCCCGATCCGGTGCTGGCGCAGGATGACGATCTCATCCTGCGCGTGACCGCGACAGCCATCTGTGGCTCGGACCTGCACCTGTATCGCGGCAAGATCCCGGACCTGCATGATGGCGATGTGCTCGGCCATGAATTCATGGGCATTGTGGAAGAGGTCGGCAGCGCCGTCACCCAGGTGCGTGCCGGTGACCGCGTGGTGATCCCGTTCGTGATCGCCTGCGGTGAGTGCTTCCATTGCCGCTTGGCCGAGTATGCCGCCTGCGAGACCACCAATCCCGGCAAGGGGGCGGCGCTCAACCAGAAAGGCCTGCTGCCTCCTGCAGCGCTGTTCGGCTACAGCCACCTGTACGGGGGCGTGGCCGGGGGGCAGGCTGAATTTGTCCGCGTGCCCAAGGCCAACATCGGCCCGCTGCGGATTCCGGACGGTGTGGCGGACGAGCAGGTCCTGTTCCTGTCCGACATCCTGCCCACCGGCTACCAGGCTGCACTCAACGCGGGCATCGGGCCGGGCTCGACCGTGGCCATCTTCGGAGCGGGTCCAGTCGGCCTGATGAGCGCAGCATGCTGCCGCCTGCTGGGTGCGGAAACCATCTTCATGGTCGACCACCTGTCCTACCGGCTGGACTATGCACGGGATGCCTACGGCGTCATTCCGATCGATTTCAGGGATATTCCGGATCCTGCCGACTACATCCTCAGCCAGACCAGTGGCCGGGGCGTGGATGCCTGCATCGAGGCCGTCGGATTCGAGGCCGAAGGCAGCGCACTGGAAACAGCGCTGACGACCGTCAAGCTGGAAGGCAGCAGTGGCGTGGCGATCCGGCAGTGCATCGCGGCCGCGCGAAGAGGCGGCGTGATCAGCATTCCCGGCGTCTATGCCGGTTTCATCCACGGCTTCCTGCTCGGCGATGCTTTTGACAAGGGCCTGACCTTCAAGATGGGACAGACGCATGTGCAGGGCCTGATGCCGGAACTGCTGGATGCCATCATGGAGGGCCGCCTCGACCCGGGCGACATCATCTCCCACCGCATGCGGCTGGCCGACGCCGCACAGGGCTACGCGATGTTCGATGCCAAGGACGATGACTGCCGCAAGATTGTGCTTACGCCGTGAGAGCAGCATGAGCGCCTCGGCCATGATGGTCCTGTACGTGCTGTGGCTTGCCGCAGGCACGCTGGACTTCCATTTTCATCGCCGCACCGATCTGCCCCACACCTCGGGCCTGCGCGAGAGCACGCTGCATGGGGTGCAGCTGGGGCTTGTGGGGACTGGTGTGCTGGCCTGGTTGCTGCTGGCCGATACGCGGGCGCTGGCGGTGTTGCTTGCCGTGCTGGCGGCCGCCCATGCGATCGCGGGGTATCTCGATACCGCCAGCGCGGATGGCCGGCGACGCATCAGTCCGGCCGAGCAGCATGTGCACAGCGTGCTGGATGTGGCACCGTGGCTGTTCGTGCTTTGGGTAGCCCATCACGCTGAACCGTCGTGGGCACTGCAATGGCGCCCGGCGCCGGCGCAGGAGTGGGTGCTCACGCTGCTGCCGGCGGTGGTGGTTGCGTTCTCATGGCTGTGGGAGCTGCTGCACTGCCTGCGCTCAGCCCGGTCTCTGTCGCGATGACGCCGCGTTGCGGCCGCCAACACGACTATGAATGCAGCGGAGTGTGACCGGGTCACGGTACGCGTACACAGGCGGTGAACGGGAGGCACGATACGCTCGGCGTTTGTGGGAGCAGGAGCCGGAGCGTGCCGAACAGAGCCATCGTCTACATCAGTGAGGCCAGCGAGGGCTTCACGACCGGGAAGCTGGAATCCCTGATGGCCGACGCCGCGCGTTTCAATCGAGGCGCGGGCGTAACCGGTGTGCTGCTGTTTGATGGGCAGCGGTTCCTGCAGTACATGGAAGGCCCACCGGATGGACTGGAGGTGGCCTACTCACGGGTGACGGGTGCCAGCAGCCATGGTGGCATCATCGAGTTGGCCCACGGTCGAGTCGGTCAGCGCCGGTTGCCGTTCTGGCCAATGCGATGCCTGCATACAGAGTCGGACATCCTGCGGGACATCGCCCGGGCGGACTGGACCAGCTTCATCCTGCGCGCTGCCGACGGTCACGAGGATGCAACGGCGATGGAGCGGCTGCTTGCCGTGGTCGAGCCCTACGCCCGCGCGGCCTGAGCCGCCCTCGGCGGAGCGCGTTTCGCTGCTGCACGATCTGGTTCAGCGCTGGCCTCCCGCCGCCGTATCGCTGCAGAGCGTCTGACGGACAGCGCGTTGCAGGCCCTCGATGTGGAACGGCTTGGCGACGAAGGGGGCACGCCGGTGGCGTGCAGGTACCAGCTGGTCGTACACCGCGGAGACGAACAGGTAGGGAATCTTCAGTTCGGCCAGGCGGTCGGCTACCGGAAACACCACGCCATCGCGCAGTTCCACATCCAGTACCGCGCCATCGAACCGTTGACGGTCCAGCAGGCCGAGGGCATCAAACACGCTGTAGGCATGGGTGACGTGGTCGCCACTGTCCTCAAGTGCCTGTTCCATCAGTGCCGCCAGATCGAACTGGTCCTCCACCAGAAGCAGATTGCAGGGAGGCTGGCCGGTCGTGCGAGGCATGAGGTAGGTCTATAGAGCCGTGGGAACGACAGTGTCCGCCGCAGGCCATCAAGGCGATGCGGAGATGATGTGGTGTCGACGCGAAGCCGCGCGGGCCGTGCAGGCGGCGTGCACGGAGGGGCCGGCAACGTTGACGATGCGTTGGCGATCACTGTGGATACTGCCGCCGTCCCCGCACGAGGAGTCGCCCAATGAACGCTTCCGGACCCCTGTCTGCGCCCCAGGTGCTGCGCGTGGAAAGCATGCCGCTCGCCTGCGGTGGGACGGCAGTCGTCGTCGAACTTGACGGGGTGCCCTCCCGCGCCTGGATGAAGTCGCTGAAGCGGGCACTGCTGTTGGCAGACGGTCTCGACGGCGCGCAGGCCAAGTTCGATGGCCGCTTCGTCTACGTGGTGGGCGTGGAGGCCGCGCAGCGCCGAGCGGAGCATCGGGTCATGCAGGTGCTGTCTGCCGCGGAGGGTCGCTCGGCCGGTGCTGCGCGCACGTACCCGATGCCGCCTGCGGCTCCCTCATCCGTGCTGCAGGCCTGAGCGCGGATCGGCGGCAACGGGCAGCACGACGCAAGAGTGTTAGCGCGGCATCGGCGTCATGTGGACGCGCCATTGGAAATCGCTCACCCATGACCACATGCGGCTGATCGACATGCCTTCAGCATGATCCTCGGTGGCATGTTGCCCCGCACCGGAGTGTCGTGATGTCCGAGAAGACTACGGCTCGCAGCGAGCGCCTGCTGAAGTGGCTGCAGGACGCGTACGCGATGGAGCAGGAAGCCGAGACCATGATGAAGGCCATGGCCTCGCGTATCGAGAACTATCCCGCGCTGGCTGCGCGTATCGCCCAGCACGTGCAGGAGACCCAGCAGCAGGCTGCATCGCTGCGCCAGTGCATTGAATCACTGGGTGGCAGCGTGCCCACGGCCAAGGGCGTGTTCGCCAGCCTGACGGCCGCCATCCACGCGGCCGGAAACAGCCTGATGGAGGATGAGGTCGTGAAGGGTCTGGGTCTGTCCTTTGGTTTCGAGAATACCGAGATCGCCACGTACCGCGCCCTGATCATCGCCGCCGAGCGTGCCGGCGCTGCCGACATCGCTGCCGTGTGCGGGCAGATCCTGCAGGAGGAGGTTGCCATGGCGCGCTGGCTGGAAGATCACCAGGACGGCCTGGTCGGCGCCTTCCTCAACCGTGATGAAACCCCGGGTGCTGAAGCCAAGCGCTAGGACAGGGCGTGCCCGCTACTGGAGATTGCCATGTTCTTCCACCACAAAAAATTGATGTACACCGTACGCGTGCGTGCGTCGAACCCGCAGCTGGCCACGCTGATGCTGGAGCAGTTCGGCGGGCCGCAGGGCGAACTGGCGGCGGCCATGCGGTACTTCACCCAGGGACTGGCGGAGTGTGATCCCGGGCGCAAGGATCTGCTGATGGACATTGCCACGGAAGAGATCAGCCACCTGGAAATCATCGGCACCATCATCGCGCTGTTGAACCGCGGGCCCAAGGCGATACAGTCCGAGGCGCTGGCAGAGGCCGAGGACATGCGGCTGCTGGGGCAGAACAGCACCAGCCACACAGAGCAGATCCTCTACGGTGCCGGTCCTGCGCTGGTGAACTCCAGCGGGGTGCCGTGGACTGCCGCCTACATCGATACGATCGGTGACCCCAGTGCCGACCTGCGCTCTAACATTGCCGCCGAGGCCCGCGCCAAACTGGTCTATGAGCGCCTGATCAACGTCACCGACGATCCCGGCATCAAGGACGCACTGCGCTTCCTGATGACCCGCGAGGTGGCACATATGAAGTCATTCGAGAAGGCGCTGCACAGCATCCAGCCCAACTTCCCGCCCGGCAAGCTGCCCGGTGACCCGGCCTACACGGATCTGTACGTGGACCTGTCGCAGGGCGAAGGATCGGAGGGATTGCAGGGGAGCTGGAACAGCGGCGAGCTCTGGGAGCGCGTCGACGACCGCGATGCGCAGATGGCCCTGGATGGCGGCGACGGCAGCGCCTCGGTGGAACTGGACACACGTGAACAGGCTGCCGTGCAGGCGATGACGGTGCGCACGATGTCTGATCCAGAGGCGAGGCCGGCGACCGGTGCCGAGCTGGGTGCCGGTCCTGGCTCGGGTGCGCTGGATCTTCCGGCGCGCGAGCCATGATGCAGCGATGGGCGCGGCACCCTGTAACGGATACATGGCCGACAGAACGTACACAGCGAGGCCGCCGCCGCTTCACCCCCTGATCGCCATAAATGGTTCTCCGGAGGGAGACGAGTGACCATGAACGACCCGCGCCCACGCACCAGCCTGTGGCTGGAGATGATGCAGAGCCATCCCTGTCCGCCGGCACAGGGCGACCTGCGCACGCAGGTGCTGGTGGTGGGCGCGGGGATGACGGGCCTGCTGACTGCAGCCCGGCTTGCCGATTGCGGGTTGGACGTCGTGGTGGTGGACGCGGGACGCATTGCTTCGCGTAATACGGGTCTGTCGACGGGCAATCTGTATGCACCGGTTTCGAACATGGCGGATCTGGTCGCGCGCTGGGGAGGCGATGTCGTGTCCCGCGTGGTGCAGTGGCGCGCCCAGGCGATCCGTGCGATCGAACTGCTGGTCAGACGATACGACCTGCGTTGCGGTTTCGACCGGGTCCCGATGCAGTACGGAGTCCAGGGCCGGGACCGGCAGGCGACACTGCAGTTCGAGAGGGAGCTGCAGGCGTACACCTGCGCCGGCCTGCCGTGCCGGCATCGGCAGCACGGACTTCCGTTCACGCTGGGCCACGCCTTCACACTCGAGGGGCAGGCGCAGTTCGACCCGGCTACGTTCTGCGCTGGACTTGCCACGCGACTGTCAGGCCGCGTCCGGATCCATGAGCACACCACGTTGACCGCGCTCGATCCCGAGGCGGGTATCGCCAGCACCTCGCATGGCTCGATCCGCGCCGACCATTTCGTACTCGCTACCCACTCACCTGCGGGCTTCAATCTCGTACAGGCAGAGATGGAGTGCTATCGCGAATACGCGGTGGCCGCGCCCGTCTCCGGGCCGCCCGCCGCCGGTATTCACTGGATTGCGGACCGGCACCGCTCCCTGCGGCGTGCGACCGGGCCGGACGGCGCGCCCTGGCTGGTGATGGTGGGTGAATCGCACCGCGTCGGAGAGACCCCCACCACAGATCCCTGTGCAGCCCTGGAGGCGGATCTGCAGCACCATTTCGCTGTGTCAGGCCCATCCGTGAGCTGGTCGGCGCAGCAGTTCCGGCCGGCAGACCGGCTGCCCTTCATCGGCAACAGTGCCCATGACAACGTCTGGATAGCCTCCGGTTACGGTGCTGATGGCCTGACCTGGGCGGGTGTGGCGGCGCATGCCATCTGCGAGGGCATCCAGGGTGTGCAGACCGATGCGGCGCGATTGTTCAGTCCCATGCGGTTCACACCGCTGCGTTCGATTGCCGGATGGGCCCGCTGCAACGCGACCGTCGCCAAGCATATGATCGCGGACCGGATGCGGGCGACACACATGCGCACGGCGAACATCGCGCCAGGCGAGGGCGTGGTCGTCCAGGTGGGCGGCGATCATCTGGCCGTGCATCGCGACGACGCGGGCGATGTGCATGTGATGTCAGCGGTATGCCCGCATCTGAAGTGTCTGGTGCAGTGGAACGGGCTGGAGCGCAGCTGGGACTGCCCTTGTCACGGAAGCCGCTTCAGCGCGACCGGCGCATTGCTGGAAGGTCCGGCCCGGACGGGACTGGAGCCGCGCCGTTGATGTGAAGATGGGCGGGAACGTTGCCCGCCCATCCGCTGTTGCATCCTGTCACGACCGATCAGCGCTGCTGGCCGCCACGGTTATTGCCGCCGCGTTGCTGCTGTTGCTGTTGCTGGCCGTCGCCCCGGTTTCCGCCGCCGCGGCTCGCCTGCCCGCCCTCGCGACCGATGTCGGCCATGTGCTGACGATCCTGGCTTACGGATTCGCCGCCCTTGCGGCCGGCTTCACGGGCTTCCTCCGGGCTGAACTCGTGTGCGTTGCCCGACTCATGCGCCGCGCGTCCGCCCTTGGCAGCGATGTCGCGCTGCTTGTCCTCGTCCATCGAAGCGAAGCCTCGGTTGCTGTTGCCCTGGTTCTGATTCTGGTTGGCCATGGAATGTCTCCAGTGTTGAGCCGTCGTATTGACGGCACCGACCATCATCCACATCCGCCGCTAGCCGGCGGTGCTTCATGCGGCAACACGATGTCGTCCGCGCTTGCCGTATTCCTCATGCCATCACCACGAGCGCACAGCCGGCGCCGCACTTGAACGCGGCTTGCACGCCGGAATCACCGCACCTTCGGTAGCAAGGACTAAGGTAGAGACCCCTGCAATCATCGGTGCCCCCATGCCTCTGCGCGCCATTGCCTATGCGAGCGAAGCCGTTGCCTCATTGAGCGCGGAACGGCTGCGCGGTCTCGTCAACGACGCGGTGGCATTCAATGAAGCAGCGGACATCACCGGCGTGCTTCTGTTCGATGGTCATCGCTTCCTTCAGTATCTGGAGGGGCCACAGCAGGGCGTGGACGCCGCGTGGCGGCGCATCCTCGACAGCAGCAGCCATCACAGTGTGGTCGAGCTCAACCGCGGTCGTATCGGTCGCCGCCAGTTCTCGCACTGGCGGATGGGTTGGCTGCAGGTGGAGCACACGGCACTCGGCAGGGTGGCCCTGTCCGACTGGACCGGGTTCGTGCGCAGCACGGCCAGCGGAATTCCGACCAGCGCGCTGGACAGGCTGCAGCTGTTGACGGCGCCTCTCCTGCGAGCCGATCAGGGCGGACCGATGATGCAGGCTGCGCCTGCTGATGGGAACGGGTCATGAGCGCTGGGCTGGAACCGCACCCTGCCGGAACGCGGATACGCATCGGTTGCGCAGGATGGTCCCTGTCGGCGGCGGATCGCTCCAGCTTCGGTGGAGGTGACAGTCTGCTGCAGCGCTACGCCACGCGCCTTTCCCTGGTCGAGATCAACTCCTCGTTCTATCGCCCGCACCTGCCCCAGACCTATCGGCGCTGGGCCGCTTCCGTTCCGGACGATTTCCGCTTCACGGTGAAGATGCCGCGTTCCATCTCGCACGAGCAGCGGCTGCGCGGTGCCGGCCCGCTGCTCGACCCGTTCCTGGCTGCGGTGGAAGAACTCGGCAGCCGGTTGGGTGCGCTGCTGTTGCAGTTGCCTCCCAGCCTGGCGTACGAGTCGCAGCACGTCGAACCGTTTCTGCACGATCTGCGTCGGCGCACGCGCAGGCCGGTGGCGTGCGAGCCTCGACATCCGTCCTGGTTCAGTGCCGAGGTGGATGCGCTGCTGGCGGTCAATGACATCGCGCGCGTGGCGGCGGACCCGGCGCGGGTCGCGCAGGCGGGCGAGCCGGGCGGGGCCCGCGGCTGGAGCTATTGGCGATGGCACGGCCAGCCGGATATCTATCGCAGCGCTTATGACGAGACCACACTGGCACGGCTGGCCGGGCTGCTCGGGGACCGCGCGCGTGCCGGCCATTGCGCCTGGATGATCCTGGACAACACGGCGCAGGGCCATGCGGTCAGCAATGCACTGCGATTGCAGGCACTGCTCGGAGAACACGGCCATGCCTGAAGGCCCTTCCATCGTGCTGCTGCGCGAGGCCGCCGAGATGTTCACCGGCCAGATACTGCGACATGTCGGGGGCAACAGCCGGATTGACCTGTCCATGCTTGCAGGGCAGCGCGTGCGATCCGTGCGCAGTTGGGGGAAGCACTTCCTGCTGGAGTTCGGCACGCATACCTTGCGGATCCATCTGATGCTGTTCGGCAGCTGGCGTATCGATGAGCGCAAGCCTTCGCCTCCGCGCGTATCGCTGAGGTTCGATGCCGGCGAACTGAACCTCTATGCCTGTTCGGTCAAACTCATCGACGGCCCGTTGGAAGAAGCCTACGACTGGCGCACCGATGTGATGAGCGATGCGTGGGACCCCCGGCTCGCGCGCCGCCGCCTGAAAGCGATGCCTGACGTCCTGGTGTGCGACGCACTGCTGGACCAGAACGTTTTTGCCGGCGTTGGCAACATCATCAAGAACGAAGTGCTGTTCCGGATCGGCGTACACCCGGCCACGCGTGTGGGTGACCTGCCGCCGCGCAGGCTGGGATCACTGATCCGCGAAGCCAGGACCTACAGCTACGAGTTCCTGGAATGGAAGCGTCGCCACGAGCTCAAGAGGCACTGGCAGGTGCATGCCAAACGCAGCTGTCCGCGATGTGGCGGCCCCGTCAGCAAGCAGTATCTGGGCAGAACCCGGCGACGCAGCTTTTTCTGTCCCCGCGATCAGGTCCTGTTCGGCGATCCCGGGCCGGCCGGTATCCGCCAGCGGTGATCAACAGGGGGGAGGGAGGAGGGCCTGCCTCTGGCGATGCCGCGCCAAGACCTGCCCAAGCAGAGCCGTCGCCAACAGAAGCAGATTGGTCACCACGAAGACGCTGCTGCCCAGCATCAGGCTGTAGAGGGTGAACAGCGCCGAGGCCACCATCTGGCCTGCGAACAACCATCGTGACAGTGTCTCGGGATGTGGCGAACGCCACTGCTTGACCATCTGCCTGAGCAAGGTGGCGACCAGCACAAGGGTCGCCATCCAGCCGATGATATCCGGATGCATCGGGATCTCCTGTTGCCGCCGCCGTCCCTGGCGGCGTATCGCAGTGGAACTCAGGCGGCCTGTGCTGCCTTGGCGTTGCCACCCCCCTTGGCCAGCAGGGTCAACTTCTCGTCGGTCGACTTTTCTTCGGCCAGTGTTTCCAGCAGCAGGGGGAGCGCGTCCTTGTAGCCCAGCTGCTTGGCCAGCGCGGCGATGGTGCCGTACGACGCAATCTCGTAGTGCTCGACTTTCTGGGCGCCACCGATCAGTGCGGCATCACGCACCGGTCCCTTGTCGATGCTGTCGATGACGTCCTTGCCTTCCTCCACCAGCCCTTCCATCGCTGCACACTTGATGCGCTTGAGACGGATGCCCAGCGTCTCGACCACCTGGTCGATCCGCTCGATCTGGCCCTGGGTTTCCTCCAGATGGGTTTCGAAGGCGGCGGCGAGATCCGGATTCTCGGCCGCACGGGCAAGGCGGGGCAGGGCTTTGGTCAGCTGCTTCTCGGCGCTGTAGATGTCCGAAAGTTCGTGGATGAACAGGTCTTCGGCAGTCTTGATGGCCATGTGCGGCTCCAGTCGGGAAGGAATGATGACCCTAGCGGGCCCGGCGTTGATGCCCGGCGTACATGCGGTGAGCGCGATATCGCTGTCCACCGGCATGGTCCATGCAGGGCCCTCACATGTGCACGCGCGATGCACATGGCGTGCACGTGCCGACGCTGGCGTATGCATCAGGCTGCCAGCGTCCGCATCGACAGGAGAAGACACGATGAACACGCCAGGAAAACCGACGCCGAGCTGGCGACAAGGGAAGGTGCTGCTGGGAGTGCTGGCCGCCGTGCTGGTGATTACCGGGATCATCCTTTTCGTGCCCTGGTAGCGGCGGTCAGGCCGCGTTGAGCGACGTGATGCATGCATCAAACGACGCTCACCCCGGGGCCACATTCCTTTGTCCAAGGTAGTGATGCAGGCAACGCACACCGTTGTCGGTTCCCAACGAATCTGAACTTCAGGAGCAGAACATGAGCACCCAGTCCACCATCGAACATCGTCTCAACGACCTGATCGAGATCGCACGCGACGGCAAGTCGTTCTACGAAGAGGCGGCCACGAAGGTGAAGGATGCCGAGCTGGCGGCACTGTTCACCCGCATTGCCGGCGTCAAGGGCCGCATCGTGTCGGCACTCAGTGGCGCGGTTGCGGCCACCGGTGGCAAGCCCGCAGAGCACGGCACCCTGGTCGGCTCGATGCAGCAGTTCTACGGCAAGGTGCGCGCAGCGTTCGGCGACACCAACTATGGCTACGTGGCCGAGCTGGAAGAATCGGAAGACCGCCTGCTGGCAGCTTTCAAGGACGCGCTGAAGGATGAGGGCCTGCCGCCGGCGGTACGCCAGGAAGTGACCCAGCTGCTGCCGGAAGTGCAGGAATGCCACAACGTGATGCGTGCGCGGAAGCACGCGATGAAGGCAGCCTGATCGCGCGGGCTGCATTCTCCGGAGAAAAAAAGGGGCGGCCCCAGGCCGCCCCAATGCTCTTCAGCAGGTAAGTTGAACGTGGATCAGAAGCGCACGGACCAGCGCGCCGTGGCGCCATGGTCACGGCTCTCGCTGCCGAACTGGCCGCTGTAGCCCAGCTCCAGCGACTGCCGCGGGGTCAGCCACGCGGACAGCCCCAGCTCGGCCACGACAGCGCTGTCGGCGATCGGCGCTCCGCTGACGGCGAACGCGCCGCCACCGTTGGCGAAGGCGAGGTTGGCCACCTGGCTGCGGTCGCCGGAGGCCCGGCGATAACCCACCGCGCCACGCAGGTGCAGCCAGCTGTCCTGCTGGAAGGACGCCTTCAGACCCTTGTCGAAGCGCAGCCCAGCGGTCGCCACGGTAGTACGGGTGTCTTTCACTTCGCCCTGCAGTGCGGCGGCGCCGCCCCGCTCGTTGATGCGCTTCAGGTCCACTTCGACGCGGGCAACCTGCAGGTAGGGCTCCAGGCCGCCTTCATCAGAGCCGAAACGGTAGCCGGCTTCGAGGAAAGCCTGGCGGGTACGCGCGTCATAACGGCCGGTGAGCGTGTCGCTGAATCCTGCGAACGCCAGCTCGCGGGTGCTCTCTGCCTCGTGCTTGCTCCAGGCCACGCCACCGCGCAGACCGAAGCCGCCCCAGCTGTGGCTGGCGTAGGCACCGACGTGGGTGTTGTCGATCTTCGACTTGGCACGGCGGTCGCGTTGCTTGACGTCGGTACGGCCGGTGCCGGCCAGCACGCCGGCCTGCCAGCCATCGAACTCGCGGTCAATACCGACCAGCAGGCCGTTGCTGTTGGCGTCGGTGCGCGCGGTTTCGACATCGCCATCGAGCTTGCCGTTGCCGCCGATCGCCTGTACCCACGCACCGGTCGCGTCGCCGGTGCTGCCCGGCGACGCATTGCCCGCACGCCGCGACAAGGCTGCATCACGCACGTAGCGGCTGCTCTCGACCAGCACCAGCGGCGTGGCGGCATGCAGCTCGCCGCTCAGGCCGTCCAGCGCGGGGCCGACCTGGGCGGGGAACAGCTGGGTCAGCGGGCGGGGCAGCCCCTGGTTGATCGCCAGGCCATCGGCTACGCCAGCGACGGCGCGCTGGTTGCGCGTGGTGGCCGCGGTGGCCAGCAGCGCACCCCGGGCCACGTCGATGCGCGCACCATTGGCGCTGTAGGCCAGGCTGAACTGCAGGAACGGCGAGAATGCACTGAAGTCGGTACGGGCGAACTGACCGTTGATGCCACCGTCGGCGCGCAGGATGTTGAACTGCTCACCCAGGTAGTACACGCCCGGTTCGGGCAGCGCGACCAGTGTGCCGTCCAGCGTGGCGGTGCCGGTGACGTGCAGCTGGTCGCTGCGGCCTCCCGGCGCCAGTTCAGACGCGAACACACCGGTAGCGCCCTGCACATAGTCACCGTTGACGGTCAGCGTGCCGATCGAATTGCCCGGCGCGATGATGCCGTCGACCCGGGTGGTGCCCAGGGTGCCGACACCCTTCAGCAGGCCATTGGCGCCTACGGTGGTATTACCGCCGGTCTGCGTACCGTTGAAGGAGATCACGCCGCCATCGACCACCAGGTTGCTGTGGTCCAGCACGCCGCCGGCGCTGACCGTGCTGACGCCGCCGGTGGTGTTCAGGGCGGTGGAGACCAGCGAGCCATTGAGCAGGAACTGGCCGCCCTTCACCTCCACTGCCGAGGTGAGCGTGTTGGCGCCATTCAATTCCAGGACGCCATCGTTCACCACCGCACCGTTGAAGCTGTTGTCGCCGCTCAGGCGCAGCCAGCCGATGCCGGACTTGGTCAGCTTGCCGGGGCCACCGATGTCGTTGGTCCAGTCATCCCAGGCCTCGCCTTCCCAGACCTTCAGGCCACCGGCCTTCTGGTTCATCACCACATCGGTGTCCACGCGCAGCGAGCCGAAGCCTTCGATGGCCTTGCGCAGGTCGACCATGCCCCAGCCGTAGATCTCATCGATGCCTGGATCGCCCAGATCGCGGGCGGTGGTCAGCAGCACGTCGCGGACCTGTGCGCTGTCCAGGTAGGGGAAGCGCTCAAAGAGCAGCCCGAGAGCGCCGGTGATGTGCGGGGCCGCCATCGAGGTGCCCGTCTTCAGGCCGTAGGTGTACTCGGTGTTCTCGCTGTCGATGATCAGCCGCAGGTACTCGCTGGTTTCCTCGATGCGTCCCTGGATCTCACCGGAGACGATGGTGCTGGCGATGTCGGTGCCCGGGGCGGAGATGCACCAGTTGGCGGCGGCACCGCAGATGCTGGAGCTGTCGTCGAGCACATAGTCGGTTTCGCCATCGTCGGCGACCGGCTGGCGCACGTTGGCCACGGCCAGCCAGTAGGGTTCGATCTCCGGCTTCCAGCGGGGCAGGGCCGCAGTGATGCCCGCGACGGCCCCGCTGCCGTTGCCGGCCGACCACACCTGGATCAGGGTCGACCCGGGGGCAGCGTCGCTGCCTGCGTAGATGCTGCCGTAGACGTCGTAATCCGCGCCAATCGCGGCGTACTGGCGGTCGAGCGCCGCGGCACTCATGTTGCGGGTCGAGATGCCCCAGCTGTGGTTGATGGCGCGCACGCCCTGCGCCTGGATCTGCGCATACATGTCCAGTACGGCGTCGTCGTCCGGGTCGGTGCGGTACACCGCGCGGGGGCGATAGAAACCATCCGGATCCAGGCGCCACTCATAGTAGGTGTCACCGAACACGCGCGCTGCCGTCAGGTCGGCACCGAAGGCCACGCCATGCATGCCGGTGCCGTCGCGGTTGGCGCCGATGGTGCCCAGCACGTGGGTGCCATGATCGGCGTAGCTGAAGCCGTAGGGCAGGCCGGCCGCGATCAGGCGACCGGCGAGCGCCGCCGGCACCCCGGCACCGAGGCCGTAATAGTTGTAGCCGGGTTGTTCGCCGCGGGTCTGCGAGCAGGCCCCTTCGCCGGCGACGATCCCCGCCGTCGCGCAGTCCGGGCCGATGGTGATGCTGGTGGTGTTGCGGCCGGCGAATTCCGGGTGGGCCAGCGCCGAGCCGGAATCGAACAGCGCCAGGCGTACACCCTGGCCGGTCAGGCCGCGGGCATAGGCATGGTCGGCCCCCATCGCGGCCAGGCCCCAGTCGGCATTGAACTCGTCGCTGTGCCAACTGGCGGCGTCGCCCGCATTGCCCAGGACCGGGGTGGACGTGGCCTGCGCCGAAGCACCGACGGTTGCGTCCGTCTGTGCACCGCCTGGCTGGGCCCACGCCGCCTGCAGCTGGCGCTGCTGTTGCCAGGCATCGAGTGAATCGGAGGCCATCGCCGGCAGGGCGGCTGCCAGTAGCAGGGAGCTGGCCACCGCGAGTGCCAGCGGGCGTTGCAAGGGGGAACGGGAGCGGGACGAACGGCCATGCAGCGGGTGATTCATCAGGCAAACTTCCTTGATTGACGGTCTACCCAGCCGCTAACTGTCCTGGATGCGTTTCACCCCCAGCGACGTGACGGGAATTTTGTTAACGCGCTAATGTTTCGTGACGAAAGCCACACTTTTCGCACCCTGCCGCATCAGTCTGTACACGCGTCCCTGAAGATTGACGGTGTGCCGGCCGGTCGCGCAGTTTCGTTTTTGCCCCTCATTGAACAGGAACGTCATGACTGTCAGACGCATCGTCGCCAACATCGCCACGCCCGATCCGGCGCGCGCCGCCGCGTTCTACGGTGGCATCCTCGGCATGCCGGTGGTGATGGATCATGGCTGGATCGTCACCTGCGCCGGGCAGGACACTGCACCTGCGCAGCTCAGTTTCGCCAGCGAGGGCGGATCGGGTACGCCGGTGCCGGACCTGTCGATCGAGGTGGACGATCTGGATGACGTTCTGCAACGGATCCGCAGCGCTGGCATCGACGTCGTGTATGGCCCTGTCGAGGAGCCATGGGGCGTGCGCCGGTTCTACGTGCGGGACCCGTTCGGGCGCCTGCTGAACCTCCTCAGCCACGGCTGAGGCGCGTCGCTCAGTCCTGCTGACCCGGTTCGTCGCGGCCCTGTGGACCTTGATCGGACTGCTGGCGCTGCTGTTGTGCGCGGGCGTGGCGTGCATGCCCGCCTTCGCGACCGATCGCGGCCATGTGCTGGCGATCGCGGCTGATGGCTTCGCCTCCTTTGCGGCCGGCAATGCGCGCCTCGGCGGGACTGAATTCATGGGCGTTGCCGGAGGCATGGGCGGCGCGCCCACCCTTGGCGGCGATCGCGCGCTGCATGCGCTGGTCCATCGACGCGAACCCGCGGTTGCTGCTGGCCATAGGGGATCTCTCTCGGCGTGGCGGAGCCTCATGCTTGCGGACGGCAGGCTAACGGTACGTCCGCAGATGGCGCGTGGTCTTCACGTTCTGCCTGCCTGTCGTTGACGCTGCACTTGCGCAGCGCCGCTATCGCCCTGGACACAGGCCACGCCTAGAATCGGTTCATCCCGGTAGCTCCCGGGCGCTGTTGAGTGAATGGACTCAATGAAGATTCTGTTGACCGGAAGTTCCGGGCGGATCGGGCGCGCGATCTTCGGCGCGTTGGCGGCCACCCATGAAGTCATCGGGCTGGATCGCAGCCCGTTCGCCACCACACGCATCATTGCCGATGTCACCAACACGAAGGCACTGGAGCGTGCCGTGCGCGGCGTGGATGCGGTGATCCACACCGCTGCGCTGCATGCACCGCATGTCGGGCTGGTGCCGGACACGGTGTTCCAGCAGATCAACGTGGAGGCGACCGCGCAGCTGCTGCGGCTGGCGCGTGACGCCGGCGTCGGACGCTTCGTGTTGACCAGCACCACCGCCCTGTATGGCCATGCCGTGGTGGCAGGCGGTTGTCGCTGGATCGACGAAGACACTGAACCCCTGCCCAGGACCATCTACCACCGCACCAAGCTGCAGGCCGAGGCGCTGGCCGAAGCCGCGGCATCGGAGGCATTCGCCGTGCGCGTGCTGCGCATGGGCCGCTGCTTCCCCGAGCCTCCCGAGCGCATGGCGATGTTCCGCCTGCACCGGGGCCTGGATGCACGCGATGTGGCCAGCGCGCATGCCGCGCTGCTGCACAACGGGGGCGCACCGTTCCAGCGCTACATCGCCTGCGCGCCGACCCCCTTCCGGCGCGAGGACTGTCTGGAACTGGCCACCCAGCCACGCCGGGTGCTGGCGCGGCGCGCACCGCAGCTGCTGGCCGAGTTCGAGCGCCGCGGCTGGCCACTGCCGCTGAGCATCGACCGCGTGTACGACGGCAGCCGTGCGGTTGCGGTGCTGGGCTGGCAGCCGCGCTACGGTCCGGACGATGTACTGCAGCAGTACGCGGCAGGCAGCATCGAAGTGCTGCCACGCACGCAGTGGTTGAAGGACCGGGTGGTCGAGTAGGTTCGCCGCACGTATGAGCCATCCCAAACTGAGTGCATTCAGCTTGACGCAGGGCAACGGCTCAACCCCGCCGCGGAACGGCCGCTAACCCGGTGCGCCCTTGCGGTGCCGGGCATCGCCCGGCTCAGACAGGTCGCCGCGCGAGGGATCGCGCACCAGCGCGGCGCCAACGCGGTGCCGGATGTCCTGACCTGCCTTGCGGACCCTCCCATGCCGTCTTCCCGCTCCGCCGCTGCCCGTCGTCCGGGCAGCATCGCCCACAAGCTGATGCTGGGCACCGCCGCCATCGCGCTGTTGTGCTTCGGCCTGACCGCCTTTCTGATCTACCGCCAGGCCAGTGCCAGCCTGATCAACGCGTCGCGGCAGACCATGGCCAGCGAGGCGCATGCCGAAGCGCGCCAGGTTGCGGCCGATCTGGGCACCGCCTTCGCCAGCAACGATGCCATGGTCGAGGCCGTCCTGGCCCAGCGCGCGCGGGGCGACCAGCCTGATCGTGCCAGCCTGGCGGCCGTGCTCGGCGAACAGCTGCGCGCGCACCCGGAGTGGCTGGGCAAGAGCACCATGTGGGAGGCCGATGCCTTCGATGGCAAGGACGCGGAGTTCGTCAACAGCGAGGCCCATGACGCCACCGGTCGCTACATGAGCTACTGGGCCTGGCAGGATGGCAAACCGCAGCAGTCGGTGATGACCGACTACACCGACACCGCCAGCGGTTCCGGTGACTGGTACATGGGGCCGAGCCGCGACAAGCTGCCCAAGGTGAGCGAGCCCTATGCCTATGAGATCGCCGGCCAGAAGGTGCTGATGAGCACCCTGAGCACGCCCATCGTGGAGAACGGCACGTTCCTCGGCGTGTTCACCGTCGATTTCTCGCTGGCGGCGCTGCAGAAGCATCTGGCGACGCTTGCGCCGATGGGAGCAGGCCGCGTTGAACTGCTTTCGCCCAAGGGCGTAGTCCTGGCTTCGGCCGACGCCGCCGAGATCGGCAAGCCGCGCACCGATGCCTTCACCCGCGACATGCTGGCCGGAATCGCGGCCGACAGGACCGTCGAAGCGTTCGAGCCGGATGCCGCCGGCAATGTGCGCCTGTACGTGCCACTGCGGGTTGGCGATGCCCCGCAGCGCTTCGCGCTGGGTGTGGTGGTGCCGCATGCCATTATCGTGGCCGAGGCTCGCCAGCTGCTGTGGCTGACGCTGCTGGTCGGCGTGCTGGCCGCGCTGACATTGAGCGCCGGTGTCTACCTGCTGCTGCGTCACCTGGCGATCCGGCCGCTGGCGCAGGCGGTACGCATTGCAGGTGACGTGGCGGCGGGCAAGCTGGACACCGCGCTGCCGGCGCGCGGCAACGATGAGGTCGGGCGCCTGCTCGAGGCGATGCAGGGCATGCGGGGACAGCTGCAGGCGGTGATGGCGGCGCAGGCGGAGATGGCACGCCGCCATGATGCGGGCGAGCTCAGTTACCGGATGGACGCGGCGGCCTTCCCGGGGGAGTACGGTCGCATGGTGGCCGACAGCAATCAGCTGGTGGCGTCCAGCAATGCGGTCACCCAGCGGCTGGTGGACGTGATGCAGCGCTACGCGGTGGGCGATCTGAGCGTGGACATGGAGCCGCTGCCGGGCGAGAAGGCGGTGTTCACCGCCGCCATGGCCACCACCAAGAGCAACCTTGCGGCGATCAACGAGCAGATCCAGCAGCTGGCCGCCGCTGCTGCCGCCGGCGACTTTGCCGTGCGTGGTGACAGTGAGCGGTTCGAGCACGATTTCCGCCGCATGGTGACCACGCTGAACGCGATGATGCAGGCCAGCGACCACAACCTCGCGGCGCTTTCCACGCTGCTGCGCGCCATCGCCGCCGGCGACCTCAGTGCACGCATGCAGGGCGACTTCCATGGTGTGTTCGCGGTGATGCGCGACGATGCCAACAGCACCGCGCAACAGCTGACCCATATCGTCGGCCAGATCCAGCAGTCAGCGGCGAGCATCCGCCTGGCGGCCGGCGAGATCGCCGCTGGCAACAGCGATCTGTCGCGTCGCACAGAACTGCAGGCGGCCAACCTGGAAGAAACGGCAGCGTCGATGGAGGAGTTGACCTCCACCGTGCGCCAGAATGCCGATCATGCCCTGCAGGCGAACACGTTGGCCGCATCGGCGGCGGACGTGGCCAGCGAAGGCGGAAAGGTGGTCGGCCAGGTGGTACAGACCATGCAGCAGATCGAAACCTCATCGCAGCGCATCGCCGAGATCATCTCGGTGATCGACGGCATCGCCTTCCAGACCAACATCCTGGCCCTGAACGCCGCCGTTGAGGCCGCGCGTGCGGGCGAGCAGGGACGCGGCTTCGCCGTGGTGGCCAGCGAAGTGCGTGCGCTGGCCCAGCGCTCGGCCGCAGCGGCGAAGGAAATCAAGGGACTGATCGACGCATCGGTGGCCCAGGTCGGCAGCGGTGCGCAGCTGGTGCACCGCGCAGGCAACACCATGCAGGAGATCGTCGGCCAGGTCGGGCGGGTCAACGAGATCATGGCCGAGATCTCGGCCGCCTCGCGCGAGCAGTCGGCCGGCATCGAGCAGGTCAACCAGACCGTGGTGCAGATGGATGAAACCACCCAGCAGAATGCGGCACTGGTGGAAGAGGCCAGTGCTGCCGCGCGCGCGATGGAAGAGCAGGCCGAGCAGCTTGCGGTGGCGGTGTCCCGCTTCCGGCTGCAGTCGGCCACGGGCACGACGGCCACGCTGCGCGCGGCCTGACGCCGGAAACGAAGACGCCCGGCGGGGGCCGGGCGTCGGTTGCATCCTTGCCGCGCGTCCTTGCGCAGGTCTGAGTGGCTCAGAACATTCCTTCAAACGGGTTCCAGCGGATCCGGCCTTCTACCTTCTCCAGGTAATAGCTGTAGTTGGTGCTGGAGGCGACCAGGACATTGAAGGCGATGAACACCGCGCGGCCGACGATGTCGGGCAGGAACATCGTGATGGCCGCCAGGGCGATGGCGATGCCGATCACCACCAGCGCCTTGCGCCACATGCCCAGGATCAGCAGGTAGATGGGGCCGAAGAACAGGGCAAAGATGTTCAGGTTGATCTTCAGGCGGTCGCCGAAGGACAGGGCCCGCCAGGCCTGCTTGAAGCCGGGCTCCTTGGGCGCGCCGTGCTGGCGGTAGAAGTTGAAGCGGAATTGCCACTTGGGGCTGAAGTGGGTGAGGTCGACGGTATTCATGGGAGGAACTTCCCTGTGAGAAAACGTTTTCATGCTACCGGAAATGCCTATTCAGGATCCAGCGCTGCGTGCCTGGAACGTGACACATGCCCTTTGCAGGCGCAGGCCTCACCGGCTTGCACGTCACCCATCCGCCTTGTTTTTAGGATAGGGTGCGCAGTTCCGCTGCCGCCCGGTTGGACCCGCGCGGCAGCGGGGATGTCCACGGAGGTTGCATGACCACACCCGCTACACCGGAAAACGCACCGGGACCGGTGCTTCTGCCCACACCCGAAGTGGTGCAGGCCCAACAACTGCTCGCCCGCCAGCAACTGGCGGTGGCGATGGACCGTGCGCGCACCGCTGCCCTGCAGGACGCGGCCGGCGTCGTCCTGCAGGACGAGTAACGCGCGCTGCTGAAGTACGATCGATCGCGTTGGCCCCGCCGCCAGCGCGACCGCCGAGGGATGTGTCGCCGCCCGTTTTGCTCGATCCAATTGCGGTCGATCCGGCAGGCCGTCGGCAGCCTCGCCTGCTGTTTGCTGAATGGGGAGAAATCCCGGCGTAGGCCTTCGCACCCGGCTTACATGTAGCGGCCTAGACTGGGCCGCATTTTCGATTCCGCCCCGTTGGAGATCGTGTGGGTTCCGGTAGTGACAGACAGCGACTGCGCGGCCTCAGGCCGACGCAGCCAGGACAAGTGCGGGCGCCGGGAAGGCGCGCCGGGAACCTTCGTGCATGCAGCCTGGCCCGGACGGCCGGCCATGCCGACTGCGCGGAGTAG
The DNA here is from genome assembly GCF_056760395.1 of Stenotrophomonas sp. STEN009. NCBI lineage: Bacteria > Pseudomonadati > Pseudomonadota > Gammaproteobacteria > Lysobacterales > Lysobacteraceae > Stenotrophomonas > Stenotrophomonas sp. STEN009. Next base: position 62,917 of record NZ_JBRRES010000008.1, read on the forward strand.
GCGCCGATGGGGGTGCAGACCATCCATGCGGAGGCGGAATCGGCCGGGCCTGACGCCGGCTGGGCGCTGCTGCCTGCCGAAGTGCCCTTGCCGATGCCCGAGCAGACCCTGCGCGAAGGGCAGCTCAGGGTGCGCCGGCACCGCACCTCGCCACGCCTGATCGGCCTGCGTCGGCTGTACATCCTGGGCGGCACGCTGGTGATGACGGCAGCGGCCACCCGGATGATGTGGCGGGTGTTGTCGGTCAACGGCATCAGCGTGCTCGAAGCCTGCCTGCTGGTGCTGTTCGTGGGCCTGTTCGCCTGGATCGCGCTGTCGTTCGCCAGCGCGGTGGCAGGCTTCCTCACCGCCGTGTTCGACCGTGGCTATCGCCTGGGCATTGATCCGGACAAGCCGCTGCCCACCGTGCACAGCCGCACGGCGCTGCTGATGCCGACCTACAACGAGGATCCGCGCCGGCTGCTGGCCGGCCTGCGTGCGATCTACGAATCGGTGGCGGCCACCGGCCAGCTGGAGCGTTTCGACTTCTTCGTGCTCAGTGACACCCGCCGTGACGATATCGCGCGGGCCGAAGAGCAGGTCTTCGCCGAGCTCCGCGAGCAGGTGCCCGACGGCCGCGTGCGGCTGTTCTACCGCCGTCGTGGCGACAACAGTGGCCGCAAGGCGGGCAACATCGCCGACTGGGTGCGCCGCTTCGGCGGGGCCTACCCGCAGATGCTGATCCTGGACGCCGACAGCCTGATGACCGGCGACAGCATCGTGCGCCTGGTGGCCGGCATGGAACACAACGCTGACGTCGGCCTGATCCAGACCCTGCCGTCGGTGATCGGCGGACGCACCCTGTTCGCCCGCATGCAGCAGTTCGGTGGCCGCGTCTACGGGCCGGTGATCGCCCGGGGCGTGGCCTGGTGGCACGGCGCTGAAAGCAACTACTGGGGCCACAACGCCATCATCCGCACCCGTGCCTTCGCCGACCATGCCGGCCTGCCATCGCTGCCTGGGCGCAAGCCGTTCGGCGGCCACGTGCTCAGCCACGACTTCGTCGAAGCCGCGCTGATGCGGCGTGGCGGCTGGGCCGCGCACATGGTGCCGTACCTGGGGGGCAGCTATGAGGAAGGCCCGCCGACCCTGACCGACCTGCTGGTGCGCGACCGCCGCTGGTGCCAGGGCAACCTGCAGCACGGCAAGGTGGTCGGCAGCCGCGGCCTGCACTGGATCAGCCGCATGCACATGCTGATCGGCATCGGCCACTACTTCACTGCGCCCATGTGGGCGATGCTGATGCTGATCGGCATCGCCATCCCGCTGTTCCAGGAAGGCATCGACTTCAATGCCGTGCTGCACCTGGCGCCCGGCGTGTACTGGCGCGCGCAGGACGAGCAGCAGGTGGTGCGCCTGTTCGCCGCCACCATGGCGGTACTGCTGATGCCCAAGGTGCTGGGCTACCTGGCGATGCTGCTGGACCCGGTGGATCGTCGTGGCTGCGGCGGTGCGTTCCGTGCCTTCGTGTCGATGCTGGTGGAGACCGTGCTGGCGGCACTGATGGCGCCGGTGGTCATGTATGTGCAGTCCCGCGGCGTGGCCGAAGTGCTGTCCGGACGCGACTCGGGGTGGGACGCCCAGCAGCGCGACGACGGTGGCATTTCCTGGATGGCGCTGGTGCGCGGTTACGGCGGCCTGGGCCTGTTCGGCGCCTTCATGGGCGTGCTGGCCTGGCTGGTCTCGCCGTCGCTGGCGGCATGGATGGCGCCGGTGGTGATCGGCATGGTGCTGGCCATCCCGGTGGTCGCACTGACCTCGTCGCGCGGTCCCGGTGCGTTCCTGCACCGGCTGGGCCTGCTCGACATCCCCGAGGAGAACATTCCGCCGCCGGTGCTGGTACGCGCCGCGCAGCTGCGCCGGGAAGCGGCCGAACAGCCACCGCTGTACTGATCGCCCCACACCGGCGGCATAATGCGGCTCGCATCTGAAGGAGCCGCAACATGCTGCAAACGGTGGAACAGGAAACCGGCGCCTCGCCGCAGTGGTCGGTGATCTGGCTGCACGGCCTCGGCGCCGATGGCCATGACTTCGCCCCGATCGTTCCGGAGCTGGTGCGTCCGCACTGGCCGGCGCTGCGCTTCGTGTTCCCGCACGCCCCGGTGCGGCCGATCACGATCAACAACGGCGTGCCGATGCGCGGCTGGTACGACATTGTCGGCATGGATTTCCGTTCCCGCGCCGACATGGCCGGCGTGCGCGAATCGGTGGCCCAGGTAGAGGCCCTGATCGCCCGCGAGATCGAGCGGGGCATCACGCCGGAGCAGATCTTCCTGGCCGGCTTCTCGCAGGGGGGCGCGATCATTCTTACCGCCGCGCTGTCGCGCACGGCGCCGCTGGCCGGGCTGATCGCGCTGTCCACCTACCTGCCCGACGCGGACAGCGCCGAGCGCGTGGCTACCGCAGTGGACGTGCCGGTGTTCATGGCCCACGGCAGCGGCGACCCGGTCATTCCGCAGGCGGTAGCCGCACACAGCGCGCAGGCGCTGCGCGCGTTGGGCCTGCAGGTGCAGTGGCACAGCTACCCGATGGCGCACCAGGTCTGTGCCGAGGAGATCGATGCCCTGGGTGACTGGCTGCAGGAACGCCTGGGCGTCGCCTGACCCATGTCACCGGCCAGCACGCCTCCCTGGATGCCGGAACTGTGCCGCCTGCGGCGGCTGGCGGCGATGCTCGGCCTGGCCGAGCTGGTGGTGGTGCTGCTGGCCCTGGCGCCCGATGGCAGCCGTCACTGGACGGTGGGCGAGCTGCTTTCGGCCAGCGGTTTCGCACTCTGGCTGGCGCTGGCGGTGACCGCCAGCCTGTGCATGCTGCGGCAGGCGCTGTCGAGGCTGCCACCGCTGCTGGGCGCCGCTGCGGCGATCGCACTGGCGGCGCTGATCGCCGTGGTCTGCGCGGGCATCATCCACGCGCTGTATGCCGTGCTGGGCGACAGCTTCGCCCGTGGCATCAGCTTCTGGCGCTTCACCCTTGGCAGTGCGGCCACCAGCGCACTGATCAGCGCGCTGGCCCTGCGCTACTTCTACGTGAGCGACCGCTGGGCCGCGCAGGTGCAGGCCAACGCACGTGCACAGGCCGACGCACTGCAGGCCCGGATCCGTCCGCATTTCCTGTTCAACAGCATGAACCTGATCGCCAGCCTGCTGCATCGCGATCCGGCGGTGGCCGAACGCGCCGTGCTGGACCTGTCCGATCTGTTCCGCGCGGCGCTGGGGGCGGGCGATGGAGACTCCACCCTGCAGGCCGAATGCGAGCTGGCCGAGCGTTACCTGTCGATCGAGTCGCTGCGCCTGGGAGAGCGCCTGCAGGTGCATTGGCAGCGTGACGAGCCGCTGCCGTGGGAGCAGCCGCTGCCGCGGCTGGTGTTGCAGCCACTGGTGGAAAACGCGGTGCTGCATGGCATTTCGCGGTTGCCGGAAGGTGGCACCGTCGAGCTGCACGTGGCGCGCGAAGGCAACGAGCTGCACATCCGCGTACGCAATCCCGCTCCCGATCCACAGATGCCGGGGCTGGCCCTGGCCCGCGGCGCCGGGCATGCCCAGCACAGCATCGGTCATCGCCTGGCGTGGCGCTTCGGCAGTGCCGCACGGATGACGGCCGGCTGGAGCGAGGGCTACTATGCCTGCCAGGTGACGGTGCCGATCCAGTGAGGGAACGATCGTGAGGGTAGTCATCGCCGATGACGAACCGCTGGCGCGCGAGCGCCTGCGCAGCCTGCTGGCGGCGCAGGAGGGGGTGGACGTGGTGGCCGAGGCCGGTAACGGCGAGCAGGCCCTGCACGCCTGCGCGGAACTGCAGCCGGACCTGGTGCTGCTGGACATTGCGATGCCCGGACTGGATGGGCTGGAAGCGGCCCGTCACCTGGCCAGCTTCGAGCCACGCCCGGCGGTGGTGTTCTGTACGGCATATGACGCGCATGCCTTGTCGGCATTCGAAGCGGCGGCCATCGACTACCTGATGAAGCCGGTGCGTGCCGAGCGGCTGGCAGCGGCCATCGCGCGCGCACGGACCTTTCTGGCCGGGCGCGGGGGGCAGCCACAGCACGACGCGGGGCAACAGGCACGCAGCATGCTGTGCGCCCGGCTGCGGGGCAGCCTGCGGCTGATTCCACTGGATGACATCCATTACCTGCAGGCCGAGGAAAAGTACGTGGTGGTGCACCACGCGCGTGGTGAGGACCTGATCGAGGAGTCGCTGAAGTCGCTGGAGGAGGAATTCGCCAGCCGCTTCGTGCGCATCCACCGCAACTGTCTGGTGGCGCGGCACGAACTGGTGGAACTGCGTCGTGGCGTGGGCGGGCAGGTGCAGGCGGTGCTCCGGCATGGCAAGCAGCCGCTGGAGGTCAGCCGCCGCTGTGTGGCGACGCTGAAGCAGGAACTGCGGCATCTGTGAGTGTCCGGGGGGGGGGGGGGGGGCGCGGGGGGGGGGGGGGGGGGGGGCGCGCCGGGGGCCCCGGCGCCCCGCGGGCGCCTCCCCGCGCCCCCGGGGCGGTCCGGCGCCCCCCCCCCCCCCCCCCCCCCCCCCCCGGCCAAGCACGGCTGTTGCTTCAGCCTTGTCCCCAGCCAGCCACGAGGGGCTCCGCCGTTGGCCGTATCCGCGCCGAAGGCGCGATAATGACCGGATGGAAACCGTCCGCATCGCCACCCGCAAGAGCCCGCTCGCCCTCTGGCAGAGCGAACACGTCGCCGACCGCCTCCGCCAGGCCCATCCCGGCCTGCACGTGGAGCTGGTCCCGATGAGCACGCGCGGCGATGAAGTGCTCGACCGCTCGCTGGCCGCCATCGGTGGCAAGGGCCTGTTCCTGAAGGAACTGGAGCTGGCCATCCTGCGCGGCGACGCCGACTGCGCCGTGCATTCGCTGAAGGATGTGCCGATGGAACTGGATGCGCCGTTCGTGCTGCCGGCCATGCTGCCCCGTCATGACCCGGCCGACGGCTTCGTCTCCAACCTCTATGCCTCGCTTGATGCGTTGCCCATCGGCGCGCGCGTCGGCACGTCCTCGCTGCGCCGCCAGGCCCAGCTGCGTGCGCTGCGCCCGGACCTGGAACTGCTGGACCTGCGTGGCAACGTCAATACGCGCCTGGCCAAGCTCGACAACGGGGGCTACGACGCCATCGTGCTGGCCGTCGCCGGGCTGGAGCGCCTGGGACTGGGCGATCGGATCGTGCTGCGCCTGCAGCCGCCGCACTGGCTGCCGGCGCCGGCGCAGGGCGCGGTGGCCGTGGAGTGCGACGGCAGCAATGCGCCGCTGATGGCCTTGTTCGCTGCGCTCGATGACGCCGCGACACGCGCCTGCGTGGAAGCGGAGCGGGCAATGAACCGCGCGCTGCATGGCAGCTGCCATGTGCCGGTGGCGGCGATCGCGCAGTGGCAGGGGCAGGACCTGCACCTGCAGGGGCTGGTCGGCAGCGCCAGCGATGGCCGTGCGGTGCGCGCCGAAGGCGTGGGCCCGGCCAGCGACCCGGACGCGCTGGGCCAGCGCGTGGCGCAGAGGCTGCTCGATGGCGGGGCGGGTGAGCTGCTGAACGCCTGACCCGGCCGATTCCCTCGGCCAGGCGCTGCGGAACAGAAACGAAAACGGGCGCCAGGCGCCCGTTTCGCTTATTTGAACTTGTAGACCACGTTCATGGTGGTCAGCGTATCGGTCTTGCGCTTGTCCACCGCGACGTCGCTGTTGTAGCGGGCCTGCCAGCCGGCCTTCAAGGCCAGGTGTTCATTCATGCTCACCGACAGGCCGAAATCGTTCTGGCCGAAGGTGTTGTACGACCCCGATTCGACCAGCAGCGTGTTGACCAGATCGGTGTTCTCGGTAAGCGAGTACTTCATGTCGAACAGGCCACGACCGATCAGCCCGGTACGGGTGCGATCATCCTCGGTGCTGTGGGTGCGGCGCACACCGGGGCCGACCTGGGCATCGAAATAGAAGCGCTCGGTACTCCACAGACGGGTGCCGTAACCCAGACCGAACGAGCTCTGGCGGTCGTAGGTGGCGAAGTCATCGCGCTCGGTACGCACCGTGGCGGTCAGCTGGCGGTGCTCGCCCAGCTGCAGCGCGCTGCCGGCGCTGCCGGTGTAGCGGTTGGCGGTGGTGTTGTTGCGGCGGGTGGTGGTGCCGTCGTTGTTGGTCTCGGTCACCTTGGAGCTGGAACGCAGGCCGAACAGGTCCATGCTGTGCACCCAGTCACCGTCGGTGTAGCGCAGGCGCAGGCGGCCGTTGAAGCTCTCGGTGCTGCTGTTGCCGCGTGCCGAGGCGAAGCCGAGCTCGCCGCCGCTGCCGCTCCAGGGCGAGGACATCGCCGCCAGTTCGGATGCATCCTGCGCGTACGCCAGCGGGGCGCAGAGCAGCAGGGGAATCAGCAGGGACACGCGCAGGGACATCGAGACTTCTCCGAAGCGGTTAACAACCCGTGATGATACTGGAAGCGTGATGGCCGTCCGCCCCATGGCGCTGGCCGCTTCAGCAGGCGTTGTCACCGCTCCCCATTCAGGGCAGCTCGATGCGGACGGAGGGGTCGTTGAAGCGCGAATAGCGCAGGCGCAGCTGGAACACCTTGCCGTTGCTGCTGCCGCTGCGCACGATCTGGCGTGGCAGGCCCTGCCCATCCACCCAGTACTCCAGGCGCTCGCCGGGGCCGGCGCCACGCAGCCGGTAGCGCCGGGTCTGGACCCCGTCCAGCGTTTGGCTGCCCAGATCCTCGGCCTGCAGCGCCGCGGGCGCGACGTCGGCCGGCAGCGGCGTCCGCCATTGCTCGAGCAGACCGGGCGGCGTCGGCACCTGGCGGATGGCCCCGTCGGCCTGCAGGAACATCGTGTCACCGATGATGGTCTGTGCACCGGCCGCCGTCTGTACCCGGAATCGGTCCGGGGCCACGAAGTCCATCGCACTGCGGACCGGCTGTGGCGTACCCAGCACTTCCAGTTCCGCGTGGAAGCTGCGCAGGGCGGCGAACCGTTGGCTGGCGGCCAGTACCGCCTGCGCCGGGTCGGCCTGCGGAACGACCGCGTCGCCGCCGGACGGCGCTGGGGGGCGACCACAGGCAGCCAGCAGCAGGCAGGCCAGCAGGGGCAGGGCGGGCAACCGGCGCATGGAAGGGCTTTCGCAGAGGGCGGGGCGCCCACGATAGCCCAAACCCCCCACACAAGACCCGCGACTCGGACATAATCGGGGGCATGGACCGATACGAACGCATCACCGCCCTGCATCGTCTGCTCAAGTCCGCGCGCTATCCGGTGACGGTGGCGACCCTGCAGGACAAGCTCGGTTGTTCCCGTGCCACCGTCTACCGCGACCTGGCGTTCCTGCGCGACGCGCTGATGGCGCCGATCGAGGGCGATGGTGAGGCCGGCTTCCGCTATCACGCCGACGAAAGCGACCGCTTCGAACTGCCCGGCCTCTGGCTCAGCTCGGAGGAGCTGCATGCCCTGCTGGCATCGCAGCACCTGCTGGCCCGTACCGGCGGGGGCGTGCTGTCTTCGGTGCTGGCACCGCTGCAGCAGCGCATCGAAAGCCTGCTGGCCGCGCAGGCGGGGGTCTCCAGCTGGCCGGTGGACCGGGTGCGGGTCATTCCGCATCGCGGCCGCAAATTCGACGAAGGCAGCTTCCGCAGCGTGGCTTCGGCCGTGCTCGAGCGGCGCCAGCTGGGCTTCGAGTACCGCGCCCGTTCCACCGACGAACCGACCAAGCGCACTGTTTCGCCGCAGCGCCTGACCCACTACCGCGACAACTGGTACCTCGATGCGTGGGACCACGACCGCGAGGCCCTCCGCAGCTTCGCGGTGGACCGGATCCACAAGGCGCGGGTGATCGACCACACGGCCCGTGACGTGGCCGACAGCGAACTGGACGAGCAGCTGGGTGCCAGCTACGGCATTTTCTCCGGTGCGCCGAAGGGCTGGGCCACCATCCTGTTCAGCGCCAAGGCTGCGCGCTGGGTCGCCGATGAGCACTGGCATTCCAAGCAGCAGGGCCGTTTCCTGGCCGACGGCCGCTATGAACTGAAAGTGCCTTACAGCGTGTCACGCGAACTGCTGATGGATGTGCTGCATTACGGCTCGGATGCCGAGATCGTCGAACCGACGATGCTGCGCGAGCAGGCCAAGGCGCTGCTCGAGCTGGCCCTGAGCAACTACGATAGATCCTGACCTCCCCCCGAGAATCATTCCGCCCATGAAGAAGACCCTGTTGCTGCCCCTGCTCGCCGCTGCGCTGGCCCTGACCGCCTGCGGCAAGTCCGGCGAGCCTTCGCAGAAGCTGGTGGTGGCCGCCACGGCCGTGCCGCACGCCGAAATCCTCGAGGTGGTCAAGCCGATCCTCAAACAGGAAGGCGTGGAACTGGACGTGCGCGTGTTCAACGACTACGTGCAGCCCAACGACCAGCTGGTGCAGAAGCAGGTGGACGTGAACTACTTCCAGACCGAGCCGTACCTGGACGCCTACAACCGCGACCGCAAGACCGATCTGGTGACGGTGATCGGCGTGCACATCGAGCCGTTCGGCGCATACTCGCGCAAGATCAAGTCGCTGGCCGAACTGCGCGAAGGCGCGGATGTGGTCATCCCGAACGATCCGAGCAACAACAGCCGGGCGCTGATCCTGCTGCACAAGGCCGGCGTGATCGAGCTGAAGGATCCGACCAATGCGCTGGCAACCCAGCGCGACATCGTCTCCAATCCGAAGCAGCTGAAGTTCCGCGAGCTGGATTCGGCGATGCTGCCCCGCGTACTGGATCAGGTGGACCTGGCCCTGATCAACACCAACTATGCATTGGATGCGGGTCTGAACCCGACCCGGGATGCGCTGGCGATCGAGAGCAAGGACTCGCCGTACGTGAACTTCCTGGTGGCCCGGCCCGACAACAAGGATGATGCGCGCGTGCAGAAGCTGGCCAAGGCGCTCACCAGCGCACAGGTGAAGGCGTTCATCGAGACCAAGTACAAGGGTGCCGTGCTGCCGGCGTTCTGATGTTGGGGTAGCGCCGATCCATGCCCGGCGGATTGGGGATTGATTCGCCGGGCATGGCCCGGCGCTGCCGCCCTCAATCGACGTGGAAGGCCAGGGTGGCGGCGACCGCCTGCTGCCACCCGGCATACAGCGTCTCGCGCCGTGCTGCCGGCATCTGCGGCTCGAAACGGCGGTCCAGTCCCCATTGCGCGGCGATCTGTTCGCGGCTTTCCCAGAATCCCACCGCCAGCCCGGCCAGGTAGGCCGCGCCCAGCGCCGTGGTCTCGGTCAGCCGTGGCCGCAGCAGCGGAACGCCCAGAATGTCGGCCTGGAAGCTGGCAAGGAAGTCGTTGCCGATCGCGCCGCCGTCGGCACGCAGCTCGCTCAGGCCGATACCTGCATCGGACTGCATGGCATCGAGTACATCGCGGGTCTGGTAAGCCATTGCTTCCAATGCTGCACGCACGAAGTGCGACCTGCTGGTGCCCCGGGTCAGGCCGAACATCGCTCCACGCACGTCGCTGCGCCAGTAAGGCGCACCCAGGCCCACGAACGCCGGCACCAGATAGACGCCAGCGCTGTCGCCGACCTTCGCGGCCAGCGCCTGGCTGTCGCTGGCCCGATCGATCATGCGCAGGCCGTCGCGCAGCCACTGCACCACCGAGCCGGCGATGAAGATCGACCCCTCCAGTGCGTACTCCACGCGCCCGTCCAGGCCCCAGGCGATGGTGGTCAGCAGGCCATTGTGCGAACGCACGGCCTGCGTTCCGGTGTGCATCAGCATGAAGCAGCCGGTGCCGTAGGTGTTCTTCACCATGCCCGGCTGGAAGCAGGCCTGGCCGAACAGCGCGGCCTGCTGGTCGCCAGCGATACCGGCGATCGGAATCGGGTGGTCGAAGAAGAACTGCGGCCGGGTGTGCGCGTACACCGCGCTGGAGTCACGCACCTGCGGCAGCATGGCGCGCGGAATGTCCAGCAGCGCGAGCAGCTCGTCGTCCCAGTCCAGGGTGTGGATGTTGAACAGCAGCGTGCGTGCGGCGTTGCTGTAGTCCGTCACGTGTGCCTGGCCGCCACTGAGATTCCAGACCAGCCAGCTGTCGATGGTGCCGAACAGCAGTTCGCCACGCTCCGCGCGCTGTTGTGCGCCTTCCACGTGATCGAGGATCCAGCGCACCTTGGTGGCCGAGAAGTAGGCATCGATCAGCAGGCCGGTGCGTTCACGGATCAGCGCTTCGTGCCCCTGCGAGCGCAACCGCTCGCAGATGGCCTGGCTTTGCCGGGACTGCCAGACGATGGCGTTGTGGATCGGCTGGCCCGTGGCGCGTTCCCAGACCACGGTGGTCTCGCGCTGGTTGGTGATGCCCAGTGCGGCGATGTGGCGCGGGTCGATCTGTTCGCGGCTGAGCAGCTCGGTCAGCGTGGCGTAGACGCTGGTGAGGATCTCGCGCGGGTCATGTTCCACCCAACCGGGCTGCGGGAAAATCTGGGCGAACTCACGTTGCGCGCTGCCGACGATGTCGCCGGCGTGATCGAACAGGATCGCGCGCGAACTGGTGGTGCCCTGATCGATGGCCAGCACGTAGCGGGGCGTCATGCGGCGTCTCCGGTAGCGATGGGGAAATCCTACTGCATCGGCAGCGACGGGCCATGCCGGGTGTCACCGCGATCGGCCGGGCATGGCCTGGTGCTGCTGTTCCTCCAACCAGTCCTGCAGGCGTGCCACCTGTGCGGTGTCCAGCCGCAGTCCCAGCTTGCTCCGCCGCCACAGTATGTCCTCGGCGGTATGCGCCCATTCGTGATCGCGCAGGAACACGACCTCATGGGCGTGCAGCCCACCGCCGAAGTGTTCGCCGAGATCGTCCATGCCCTGCACCCCGTGCAGCAGCTCGGTGCTGCGGCTGCCATAGGCCTCGGCCCAGCGCCGCGTAGTGTCCTCAGGCAACCACGGTGCGAGTCTCCGCAGGTGAGAGCGTGCCTGCACGGCATCGCCCCAGTCGCTGCCCGGCAGGGGCGTCCCGGCTGCCGTCCATGCCGGCCCCATCTGCGGCAGGTGGGGCCGCAGCAGATCCAGCGCTTCTTCGGCCAGAACGCGGTAGGTGGTCAGCTTCCCCCCCAGCACGTGCACGGCGGGCGCGCCCTGCACCTGCAACTGCAGACGATAGTCGCGGCTGAGTCGTGCCGCGCGCGGATCCGGGTCGGCCAGCAGCGGGCGCACGCCGGCAAACTGCCAGACCACCTCCGTCGCCGTGATCGGCTGGCGCAGATAGCGGTTGGCTGCCTCGCACAGGTATGTCACTTCCGAAGGCAGCACGTGGCAGCGCGCCGGATCGCCCTGATAGTCGGTGTCGGTGGTACCCACCAGCAGGTGGTCGTGGGTGAAGGGCAGCAGGAATACGACCCGTCCGTCGGGCTGCTGCAGCAGGCAGGCGCTGTCATCGGGCCAGGGCCGGCGCAGCACGATGTGGCTGCCCTGCACCAGGCGCAGGGCCGGTGTGCCGCTGCGCGCCTGCATGCGTTGCAGCAGGCCTCCGGCCCAGGGACCGGCCGCGTTGGCCACGGCATGTGCATGCACCGTCTGCTGCTGTCCCGCTGCATCGACCAGTACCGCCCGCCAGTGGCCCTGCTCGCCGTGCAGTTCGACGCAGCGGGTGCGAACCTGTACACGCGCGCCGCGTTGCGCGGCATCCAGCGCGTTGAGCAATACCAGGCGTGCATCGTCCACCTGCGCGTCGGCATAGCTGAAGGCCTGGTGCAACGATGGCGACAGCCACGTGCCCAACGGGTCGTGTGGCAGGTGCAGTGCGCGCGAAGCCGGAAACGCTGCGCCGCGATGGCCGAGGTGGTCATACAGCCACAGGCCGAGCCGCAGCATCCAGCGTGGCCGCAGGTGGGGTTCCCAGGGCAGCACGAAGCGCAGGGGCCGGACCAGGCAGGGCGCCTGCCTGCGGAGCACATCGCGTTCGCCGAGCGCCTTGCGCACCAGGCCGAACTCGCCCTGTTCCAGGTAGCGCAGCCCACCATGGACCAGCTTGCTGCTGGCGCTGGAGGTATGTGACGCAAGATCGTGCTGCTCGCAGAGCAGCACGCGCAGGCCGCGGCCTGCGGCATCGCGCGCGATGCCGGCGCCGTTGATGCCACCTCCGATCACCAGCAGGTCGATGTTGTCCATCACGATCACCGGCCTTCCGTCCTTTGCAGAGTCAAGCCCTGCTCGACGTCCGGAAAAAAGCAGTCGAGCACGACCCGACTCTACACAGAACGCGGGTGACGGAAACGACGACGGGCCCGAAGAGCCCGTCGCGTACAGACAGTGAAGCAGACGGTGCTTAGAAGCGGGCGCCGATACCCACGCCGACAGTCCACGGATCCAGCTTGGCTTCGCCGATCTTCTCGCCACCAACCTTCACGTCCGGGCGGGCGCGCATGTAGCGGGCATCAGCACGGGCGAACCAGGTGGAGTTGATGTTCATGTCGACGCCGACGGTGCCGATCACGCCCTTGGCATCCTTCAGGCGGATGTCGGAGCTGCTGCCGTCAGCCAGCGATTCGTTGCTGAAGGCCGACTGGAAGTAGCCCACGCCCACGAACGGGCGGAACACGTTGTCGGCCTGGCCGAAGTGGTACTGGCCGCTCAGCGCGACCGGCTGCTGCTCGACGCTGCCCAGGCGGGTGTTGCCCGGACCCTTGACGCGGTGATCGAACTTGTCGGCAGCGCCCCACAGCTCAACGGCCCAGTTGTCGTTGACGTAGTAGCTGAAGCTGACGGTCGGCGCCGGGCCGCCATCGAGCTTCTTGACGCCGGTGATCGGATCATTCTTCGGCTGCAGCAGCGTGACGCCGCCAACCACGGCAAAATGCTTGCCCGAGGCGGTGTCGGTGGTGCTGCTGTTCTGGGCGAAAGCGGCCGGCGCGAAGGCGGCGGAGGTCAGCAGGGCGAGACTCAGGATACGGATGGAGCGCATGGGGGTATCTCCTAATGTTTCTTGTTTTTGGGCCCCCGGTTGCGGGGCGAGCACACCGTAGTCGCCTCAACATGAATCGAATCCGACGCGCGTTAAAAAATAGTTCGCTCTGTTCAGCGATGAGTTCGAAAAGCCTGTTTTCATGGGGTTTTTGCTCTGGAGGAATGTTCATGCAGTTGCACAAACCGTGAGCGCGCCAACGCTCTGCACCGGCCTGCCCGCGCAGGTGAACACGCGATCGCGCGTGTTGCTGCTTGGTTCGATGCCGGGTGCTGCGTCGCTGCACGCTGGCCAGTACTACGCGCATCCACGCAATCGTTTCTGGCCGCTCATGTCCGATATCTGCGGCTTTGACGCCGGTTTGCCCTATCCGCAACGCATGCGCGCGCTGAACGCCGCCGGTGTCGGGGTGTGGGATGTGATCGGCCGATGCGAGCGCCGGGGCAGCCTGGATGCGGACATCGTGCGTGGCACGGAAGTGGCCAACGCGCTGCCGGAACTGATCGCCCTGCTGCCTGAGCTGCAGCTGATCGGCTGCAATGGTGCTGCGTCGATGCAGGCATTCCAGCGCTGGGTGCTGCCTGTCCTGGGGGCGCCACCGCGTGTGCTGGCGCTGCCCTCGACCAGCCCGGCCAATGCGGCCTGGTCGCTGCAGCGCCTGCGTCAGGCATGGCAGCCGGTGGCCGATGCACTGGCGACATGAAGCGGACATCGTGCGGACAATACGCTACCCACTGGAGGTGCCTGCGCCCCATGGGCAACAGCGTGTCCCGGCTGCGTGCGTACTGAAAACACCTGTAACGGTTGGCGCTGGCCCCCGCTGGCCGCACAATAGACGTTTCCCTACACCAGATTGCCGGAGTTATCCCCATGGCCGAAATCAAGGAAGCACTTGTCCCCGATATCGGTGACTACAGCGATATCCCGGTAATCGAGGTGCTTGTCGCCGTTGGCGATACGGTCAGGAAGGACCAGGGCCTGGTGACGCTGGAAAGCGACAAGGCGACCATGGAAGTGCCGTCTTCGGTGGCCGGTGTGGTCAAGGAGATCAAGGTCAAGGTGGGTGACACCCTGTCCGAGGGCAAGGTCGTGGCGCTGATCGAAGTGGCGGCAGACGAGGCCGCAGCGCCGGCCGCTCCGGCCCCGGCCCCGGCCAAGGCCGCTGCCCCGGCGGCTGCCACCCAGAGCGCCCCGGCCCCGGCGGCTGCCGCGCCGGCCGCCCCGGCTGCCGGTGGCGGTGCGGTTGAAGCCCGGGTGCCGGACATCGGCGATTACACCGACATCCCGGTCATCGAAGTGCTGGTCGCCGTGGGCGACACCGTCAAGAAGGATCAGGGCCTGGTCACGCTGGAAAGCGACAAGGCGACCATGGAAGTGCCGTCCTCGGTGGCCGGTGTGGTCAAGGAACTGAAGGTCAAGGTGGGGGACACCCTGTCGCAGGGCAATGTGGTGGCCATCATCGAAGCCGAGGGTGCTGCTGCGCCGGCGCCGACCCGCGAAGCGGCTGCGGCGGCCCCGGCCGCTGCCGAGACCGCCACCAAGGTCGAGCCGGTCGCTGTGCCCGCCCAGCCGGACAAGCTGGCGGCTCGTGAGATCGCGTCGGCCGGCGCTCCGTCCAGCCCGCCCGTACAGTTCAACGCCGATGGCGTGCTGCCGGCCAAGGTGCCGTATGCCACCCCGGCGGTGCGCGTGTTCGCCCGCGAGCTGGGCGTGGACCTGCTGCAGATCAGCGGTACCGAGAAGGGCGGGCGCATCACCAAGAGTGACGTGCAGAAATTCGTCAAGGCCGCGCTCAGTGGTGGCGTTCCGGCCGCGGGCGGCACCGCTGCCGCCGCAGGCGGTGGGCTGAACCTGCTGCCGTGGCCGAAGGTCGATTTCAGCAAGTTCGGCGAGACCGAAGTGCAGCCGCTGTCGCGCATCAAGAAGATCTCCGGCGCGAACCTGGCCCGCAACTGGGCGATGATTCCGCACGTCACCCAGTTCGACCAGGCCGACATCACCGATCTGGAAGCACTGCGCGTGGCACTGAACAAGGAGAACGAGAAGGCCGGCATCAAGCTGACCATGCTCGCCTTCCTGATCAAGGCCAGCGCCGCAGCGCTGAAGAAGTTCCCGGAGTTCAACGCCTCGCTGGACGCCAGCGGCGAGAACCTGACCCTGAAGAAGTACTTCAACATCGGGTTCGCCGCCGATACGCCGAACGGCCTGGTCGTGCCGGTGATCCGCGACGTCGACAAGAAGGGCGTGGTGCAGATCGCGCAGGAAACCGGCGAGCTGGCCAAGAAGGCGCGCGACGGCAAGCTGGGCCCGGCCGACATGAGTGGCGGCTGCTTCTCGATCAGCTCGCTGGGCGGGATCGGTGGCACCGCGTTCACCCCGATCGTCAATGCGCCGGAAGTGGCCATCCTGGGCGTGTCCAAGTCCTCCATCCAGCCGGTCTGGAATGGCAAGGAATTCGCACCGAAGCTGCTGCTGCCGCTGTCGCTGAGCTACGACCACCGCGTCATCGATGGCGCCCTGGCCGCACGCTTCACCACGTACCTGTCGCAGGTACTGGCCGACATGCGTCGCGTGCTGCTGTAAGGCACCGCTTCGCCCCCACCGTGCGGCCGCTGCCCCCTGGCGCGGCCGCGTGAACAGATGCAGTGACAGCCCGCCGGCCAGCCCGGCCGGGCATGAGGAAAACCACCATGGCCACGATTGAAGTCAAGGTTCCCGACATCGGCGATTACAGCGATGTGCCGGTGATCGAAGTGTTGGTCGCCGTCGGCGACACGGTGAAGAAGGACCAGGGCCTGGTGACCCTGGAGTCGGACAAGGCCACGCTGGAAGTGCCGTCCTCGGCCGCCGGTGTGGTCAAGGAGCTGAAGGTCAAGCTCGGCGATACGCTGTCCGAGGGGGCCGTGGTGGTCCTGCTGGACACCGAAGGAGCCGCCGAGGCCCCGGCCAAGGCAGCCGCACCTGCGCCGGCGGCCGCCGCCCCGGCCAGCAAGCCGCCGGTGACCCCGTCGCATCGTGCCCCGGCCGAACCGGCCGCACCGAAGCCGGCACTGGCCAGCGGCAAGCCGGCCGACATCGAATGCGAGATGGTCGTGCTGGGCTCCGGCCCGGGCGGCTACACCGCCGCGTTCCGCGCAGCCGATGTCGGCCTGGATACGGTACTGGTCGAGCGCTACGCCAGCCTCGGCGGCGTGTGCCTCAACGTCGGCTGCATTCCGTCCAAGGCACTGCTGCATGCGGCGGCGGTCATCGATGAAGTCGCCCATGCCGGCGATTTCGGCGTGGAGTTCGGCAAGCCGACGATCACGCTGGACAAGCTGCGCCAGTACAAGGAAAAGGTCGTCAACCAGCTGACCAAGGGTCTGGCCGGCATGGCCAAGCAGCGCAAGGTGCGCAACGTGCAGGGGGTCGGTCGGTTCCTGTCGGCCAACGAGCTGGAGATCACCGCCGCTGACGGCAGCACGCAGCTGCTGCGCTTCCAGAAGTGCATCATCGCCGCCGGTTCGCAGGCGGTGAAGCTGCCGAACTTCCCGTGGGACGACAAGCGTGTGATGGATTCCACCGACGCGCTGGAGCTGGCCGAAGTGCCGGGTTCGCTGCTGGTTGTCGGTGGCGGCATCATCGGCCTGGAAATGGCGACCGTGTACGGTGCGCTGGGCAGCAAGGTTACTGTGGTCGAATTCATGGACCAGCTGATGCCGGGCGCCGACAAGGACCTGGTCAAGCCGCTGGCCGACCGCCTGAAGAAGCAGGGCATCGACGTTCACCTGAAGACCAAGGCGTCGGGCGTCACCGCCGATGCCAAGGGCATCACCGTGACCTTCGAGGCGGCCGAGGAAGGGCAGTCGCCGGCGCTGGCGCAGGGGACCTTCGACCGCGTGCTGGTCGCCGTGGGTCGTTCGCCGAATGGCAAGAAGATCGATGCCGAGAAGGCTGGCGTGCAGGTCACCGAGCGTGGCTTCATCCCGGTTGACCGGCAGATGCGTACCAACGTGCCGCACATCTTCGCCATTGGTGACATCGTCGGCAACCCGATGCTGGCCCACAAGGCCACGCACGAGGGCAAGCTGGCGGCTGAGGTGGCGGCCGGCCACAAGAAGGAGTGGGTGGCCCGCGTGATTCCGTCGGTGGCCTACACCAATCCGGAGATCGCCTGGGTGGGCGTGACCGAGACCGAGGCCAAGGCCAAGGGCCTGAAGGTCGGCGTGGCCAAGTTCCCGTGGGCGGCCAGTGGCCGCGCGATCGGCATCGGTCGCACCGAGGGCTTCACCAAGCTGATCTTCGACGAAGAGACCCACCGCATCATCGGTGGCGCGATCGTCGGTGTGCATGCCGGTGACCTGCTGGCCGAGATCGGTCTGGCCATCGAGATGGGCGCGGAAGCCGAAGACATCGGCCACACCATCCATGCCCATCCGACGCTGAGTGAATCGGTGGCGATGGCTTCGGAAATCTACGACGGCACGATCACCGATCTGTACATGCCGAAGAAGAAGTAAGGCGCTTGCGCCGGGCCATGCCCGGTGAAACGGAAAGCCCGGCGAAAGCCGGGTTTTTTGTTGGTGGCTTCTGTGGCTTCGGTGACTGTGGTCGCGAGCTTCCGGGCCGCTGCGCGGGTGGCAGGCATTTGGACACATGTCCCCCGTCGCCCGCCTGCGGCGGTCGCCTCCTCCTTTACTGTGTCCAAACGCCTGCCACCCACGCAGCGGCTCGGCGTGCGGACAGTCCAGCCACAGCGCCACTTCATCAGGCGCGCGAAGGCCTGATACGCGGAGGGAGAGGGGGCTGCGTGCGAAGTAAAGGAGGAGGTGACGGCCGCAGGCCGGCGCCGGGGGACATTCGCATGCAGCCTCCTCTCACTCCTGCGCGCCCGCGATCCTGCGAGTGCGGCCTATGTAATCGCGAGCGTCCGGGCCGCTGCACAGGCGGCAGGCATTTCGACACATGTCCCCCGTCGTCCGCCTGCGGCGGTCGCCTCCTCCTTTACTGTGTCGAAATGCCTGCCACCCGTGCAGCGGCTCGGCTTGCGGAGGGTCCAGCCGCAGAGCCACTTCAACAGGCGCGTGGAGGCCTGACACTCGGAGGGAGAGGGGGCTGCGTGCGAAGTAAAGGAGGAGGTGACGGCCGCAGGCCGGCGCCGGGGGACATTCGCATGCAGCCCCCTCTCCCTCCAGCGCTTCGACCATGCCGCTTTTACCCCGACAGGACAAAGCAGCACAAAAAAACGCGGCCCCCGATGTTCCGGAGGCCGCGCCAGGAGAGAGTGCGATGGAAGGGGCAGGAATCAGAACACGAAGCTGACGCCGGCCACCGGGCCCTTGAATTCCTGCTTCAGACCGATGGTGCCGTCGCTGCCCTTCTTGTCCGCATCCAGCTTGAACCAGTCGTAGCCGGCGAACAGGCCGAAGTTCTTGGTCAGGCGGTAATCGACGATGGCATTGGCGCGGCTCAGGTCACCCTTGTAGTCGTCGAAGCTGCCCCAGCGGGTGTTGAGGTACTGACCCTGCAGGGTGATCATCCACTTCTCGGACGGGGTGAAGCTCAGGCGTGCACCGACCACCGGTGCCACACCGTCGGTCTTCTCGTCCAGGAACTGGCCTTCATACACGGTGCCCAGGTCCGCATAGCCCTTGGTGCTGACCTTGGCGTACTCCGCACCCAGCTGCAGGCCCAGATCGAAGGTGTCGGTGTCGACAACGGAGTAGTCGTAGACCAGGCTGGCCACCTGGTACTTCAGCTCGGCCTTGACGAAGCTGTCAGCCGGCACGTTGACGCCGCCGAAGGAGATGTCCTGGCCCAGCGTCTCGCGCCGGTCCTTGTCGTACTTGAAGTAGTTGAACAGGAAGCGCTGGCGGTCGCTGAGGCGGAACATGCCGTCTACCCGCGGTTCCCATTCCTTGCCGCCGAGCTTGAAATCTTCCGAGAAACCGACGTCCTGGCCGGCGACAGTGGTGTTGCCGCGCAGCGTGTTGTCCGAATCGATGTTCATCGCACCCAGGCGCAGGGCGAAACGGTCATCGCCTTCGGCGGCATGGGCGGCGCTGGCGAACGATGCGCCGGCGGCAAGCAGGGAGAGGGCGAGCAGGGTGGGGACGGAGCGCATCGAAGAGTCCTTGCAGTGGTTCATCAGAATGAAGCCCACTGTGCAGGACGCGCTCGTCCACCATGCGTGAACGTATGGTCGATGGCGTGTGCACGGTTCAGCGCTGTCACGACCATGAAAAAGGATGGCCCCGGAGCCGGGCTTCGGGGCCATCGTGGACCTGCGGGGCGAAGCGTCGACGAGGTTGCTGCAGGCAGGTCGGAAGGTCGGACCGGCAAGGTCGCGGAAAGTTCCCAGGCGTGCGACCAAAGTTCAATACGCTGCACCGCAGCATCATGTGGACGTCATTGTCCCTTGGGCGGCACGCAAAAATGTAACCGTTACCGCAACTTGCGCCCTTCCGGGATGAACAGGCAGCGGTTGTCTCGCAAATTGTCCCATTGCTATAATTTGGCGGCTCGATGAGGCCCCCCTGCTGTAGCCGCCTCAGCCCTCCACTTGCAACCACGCGGGACGTCCTGTGCTGAACTCCGTTGAAGCGGGTCGGCGACTGATGCTGCGCGCCGCGGTCTACCCGCTGGCCGCAGTGGCTGTCCTGGCCCTGGCCTTCCTGCTGGTAGGGCCGAAGTACGCGCTCGGTGCCCTGGCATCCGGCGTGGCGATCTCGGCCGGTGGCTGGGTCGCGGCACGGATGGCGCTGGGCGGGGGTGCCCTGGCTGCGGGGTCGGCAATGGCACGGCTGATCATTGCGATCGTGGCGAAGTGGGTAGTCGTTTTCGGCGTCCTGCTGGTGGGGTTCCTGGTCTTCAAGCTGCCTGCATTGGCGCTGTTGGCCGGTATCGCCGTCGGCTTGATGTTCCAGGTCCTGGCGATGGCCAGGCGTTGACAGAATTCAATTAACTAAGGTTCCGGACACATGGCGGGCGAGGCTCTAACCCCTACCAGCTACATCCAGCATCACCTGCAGAACCTGACCGCACCGGTCGGCAACGGCGACGGGATGTTCTGGCATATCCACGTCGATACCTTCCTCACCGCGGTCCTGATGGGCCTGGTGATCGTGGTCGCCTTCTGGCTGGGCACCCGCAAGGCCACGGCTGGCGTGCCGGGCAAGTGGCAGGCCTTCGTGGAGATCTGCCTGGAGTTCGTCGACCGCCAGGCCAAGGACACCTACCACGGCAAGAGCAAGCTGGTCACGCCGATCGCCATCACGATCTTCTTCTGGATCCTGATGATGAACCTCATCAAGATGATCCCGGCCGACTTCATCGCCAAGCCGCTGGAGCTGGCGGGCATCCATTACTGGAAGCCGGTGCCGACCGCCGACGTCAATGCCACCCTGGGCATGGCCATCAGCGTGTTCTTCCTGATGCTGTTCTTCGCGCTGAAGTCCAAGGGACTGGGCGGCTTCATCAAGGAGTTCCTGACGGCTCCGTTCGGCAAGTGGATGATGCCGTTCAACCTGATCCTCAACATCGTCGAGTGGCTGAGCAAGCCGATCTCCCTGGCGATGCGACTGTTCGGCAACATGTTCGGCGGCGAAATCGTGTTCCTGCTGATCTGGGTGCTGGGTGGTGCCGGTTTCTTCGGCGCCATTGCCGGTGGTGCGTTCGGCCTCGGCTGGATGCTGTTCCACCTGCTGGTGATCCCGCTGCAGGCCTTCATCTTCATGATGCTGTCGATCGTGTACCTGAGCCTGTCGGAAGACGCTCACTGAGTTTCAAGCTTCAACGCGTTTCAACCTTCATCCGTTTCATCACCCTTAGCAACTTAAGTTCCTGGAGATAACCATGTACTTCGCCGTCCTGACCAACTTCGCGCAGATTCAGAGCTCCACCGCCCTCGCCGTCGGCATCATGATCGGCCTGGCCGCGCTGGGCGCCGGTCTGGGTCTGGCCATCATGGCTGGTAAGTTCCTGGAGTCGGCCGCCCGCCAGCCGGAACTGATCCCGGTCCTGCAGGTCCGCATGTTCATCACCGCCGGCCTGATCGACGCCGCGTTCATCATCTCGGTCGCCGTCGGCCTGCTGCTGGCCTTCGCCAACCCGCTGTCGGCCGCCTTCGCCGGTGCCGTCACCAAGGCTCTGGCCGGCTGATACAGCGGTTTGAGACGACCGGGTGCTGATGCACCCGGTTTCGGATGAAGGCCGGATGCGCCGCCCCGGCGGCGCGTCCACCCCGAAACCAGCGATCGAGCTAACCATGAATATCAATTTCACCCTTCTTGCGCAGGCGCTCGCCTTCGCTGGTCTGATCTGGATCATCGCGACCAAGATCTGGCCGCCGCTGATGAACGCGATCGAAGAGCGCCAGCAGAAGATTGCTGAAGGCCTCGCTGCTGCCGACCGCAGCCAGAAAGATCTGGCCCAGGCGCAGGAGAAGGTCAACGAAGCGCTGAAGGAAGCCCGCACCAAGGCCAACGAGATCATCGACCAGGCCCACGCGCGCGCCAACCAGATCGTCGACGCAGCCCGTACCGAAGCGATCACCGAAGCCACCCGCCAGAAGGAACTGGCCCAGGCTGAGATCGACGCCGCCGCCAACCGTGCCCGTGAAGATCTGCGCAAGCAGGTGTCCGCGCTGGCCGTGACCGGTGCCGAAAAGCTGCTCAAGCGCGAAATCGACGCCAACGCCCACAAGGCGCTGCTCGACGAGCTGGCCTCGGAGATCTAAGGATGAGCCAGGCCCTCACGCTTGCCCGCCCGTACGCCCGCGCCGCGTTCGCGACCGCGCGCGACGAAGGCGCGTTCGCGCCGTGGTCGGACGCCCTGGCGTTCTCCGCCCACGTCGCCGCCGACCCGCGCGTGGCGGCCCTGCTCGCCAACCCGGAGCTCGGTCGTGACGACGCTGTCGCCCTGCTGGCGCCGGCGACCCACGGCGAAAGCTTCTCGCGCTTCCTGGCCATCCTGGCCGAATCGCATCGTCTGCCGCTGCTGCCGGAGATCTCCGGCATGTTCGACGCCCTGCGCGCCGAAGCCGAGCACGTGGTCAAGGCCACCGTGACCTCGGCCGCCGAACTGTCGGCCGGCGAGCTGGACGCGATCAAGGTCGCGCTGCGCAAGCGCTTCAACCGCGAGGTCGATGTGACCACCGCGGTCGATGCCTCGCTGATCGGCGGCGCCGTGATCGACGCCGGCGACGTGGTCATCGATGGTTCGCTGAAGGGCAAGCTGGCCCGCCTGCAGACCGCGCTCGCTAACTGAATTCATTTAACGTCCGGCCCCGCTGCCGGCACTAGGACTTGACGATGGCAACCACGCTCAACCCCTCCGAAATCAGCGAACTGATCAAGAACCGCATCGAGAAGGTCAAGCTGGCCGCGGAATCGCGCAACGAAGGCACCGTGACCAGCGTGTCCGACGGCATCGTGCGCATCTTCGGTCTGGCCGACGTGATGCAGGGCGAAATGATCGAACTGCCGAACAACACCTTCGCCCTGGCCCTGAACCTGGAGCGCGACTCGGTCGGCGCCGTGGTCCTGGGTGACTACGAGCACCTGCGCGAAGGCGACGTCGCCAAGACCACCGGCCGCATCCTGGAAGTGCCGGTCGGTCCGGAACTGCTGGGCCGCGTCGTCAACGCGCTCGGCGAGCCGATCGACGGCAAGGGCCCGCTGGGCACCGACGTGACCGCTCCGGTGGAGCGTGTTGCACCGGGCGTGATCTGGCGCAAGTCGGTCGACCAGCCGGTGCAGACCGGTTACAAGTCGGTCGACTCGATGATCCCGATCGGCCGTGGCCAGCGCGAGCTGATCATCGGTGACCGCCAGACCGGCAAGACCGCCATGGCGATCGACGCGGTGATCAACCAGAAGGGCACCGGCATCAAGTGCGTGTACGTTGCGATCGGCCAGAAGGCATCGACCATCGCCAACATCGTGCGCAAGCTGGAAGAGAACGGCGCCCTGGCCCACACCATCGTCGTGGCCGCCACCGCGTCCGAATCGGCTGCGATGCAGTACATCAGCGCCTACTCGGGCTGCACCATGGGCGAGTACTTCATGGACCGCGGCGAAGACGCGCTGATCGTGTACGACGATCTGTCCAAGCAGGCCGTTGCCTACCGCCAGATCTCGCTGCTGCTGAAGCGCCCGCCGGGCCGTGAAGCCTACCCGGGCGACGTGTTCTACCTGCACTCGCGCCTGCTGGAACGCGCTGCCCGCGTGTCCGAGGAGTACGTCGAGAAGTTCACCGAAGGCAAGGTCACCGGCAAGACCGGTTCGCTGACCGCGCTGCCGATCATCGAAACCCAGGCCGGCGACGTGTCCGCCTTCGTTCCGACCAACGTGATCTCGATCACCGACGGCCAGATCTTCCTGGAAACCGACCTGTTCAACGCCGGCATCCGCCCGGCCGTGAACGCCGGTATCTCGGTGTCGCGCGTCGGTGGTTCGGCGCAGACCAAGATCATCAAGAAGCTGTCGGGCGGCATCCGCATCTCGCTGGCCCAGTACCGTGAGCTGGCTGCGTTCGCGCAGTTCGCTTCGGATCTGGACGAAGCCACCCGCAAGCAGCTGGAACGTGGCCAGCGCGTCACCGAGCTGATGAAGCAGAAGCAGTACGCGCCGATGTCGATCGCCAACCAGGCGCTGTCGATCTACGCCGTCAACGAGGGTTACCTCGACGACGTGCCGGTCAACAAGCTGCTGGCGTTCGAAGAGGGCCTGCACGCCCACTTCGCCAACACCCAGGGCGAGCTGATCAACAAGGTCAACGCCACCGGTGGCTGGGACAACGATATCGAAGGTGCCTTCAAGAAGGGCATCGCCGACTTCAAGACCACCGGCAGCTGGTAACAGCGCATGGGGAACGGGGCCTGGCCCCGTTCCACCGTTGAACAACGCGGGGCATCAGCCCCGCGCCACGGGAAACAAGAGATGGCAAGCGGACGCGAAATCAAAACCAAGATCAAGAGCGTGCAGAACACCCGCAAGGTGACGCGCGCCCTGGAGATGGTCTCGGCCTCCAAGATCCGCAAGGCGCAGGATCGGATGAAGACCTCGCGTCCGTACGCGCAGGCGATGAAGCAGGTGATCGGCCACCTGGCGCAGGCCAGCACCGATTACCAGCATCCGTTCCTGGTCGAGCGCGAGCAGGTCAAGCGGGTCGGTTTCATCGTGATCTCCTCCGATCGCGGCCTGGCCGGCGGCCTGAACAACAACCTGTTCCGCAAGATGCTGGGCGAAGCCAAGGCATGGCAGGACAAGGGTGCGGAAGTGGATCTGGTGACCATCGGCCAGAAGGCATCGACCTTCTTCCGCCGCGTCAAGGTCAACATGGTCGGCAGCGTGACCCACATCGGCGACGTGCCGAAGCTGGAATCGCTGATCGGTGTGATCAAGGTCATGCTCGACGCCTTCACTGAAGGCAAGGTCGACCGCGTGTACCTGGTCTACAACCGCTTCGTGAACACCATGACGCAGAAGGCCAGCTTCGATCAGCTGCTGCCGCTGCCGGCGGCCGAGAAGCAGGTCGCGCACCACGACTGGGATTACCTGTACGAACCCGATGCCGCGACCGTGCTCGAGCACGTGATGACGCGTTACATCGAGTCGCTGGTGTACCAGGCATTGCTGGAAAACGTCGCCTCCGAACATGCCGCACGCATGGTCGCGATGAAGGCGGCGAGCGACAACGCCAACAAGCTGATCGGTACGCTGCAGCTCGTCTACAACAAGGCGCGCCAGGCAGCGATCACCCAGGAAATCTCCGAAATCGTCGGCGGCGCGGCAGCAGTCTGACCGCGTTCGTTCAAAGCACACATTTAGAGGATGCAGCAATGAGTCAGGGCAAGATCGTTCAGATCATCGGCGCGGTCGTCGACGTCGAATTCCCGCGTGAGTCGGTGCCGAAGGTGTACGACGCACTGAAGGTCGACAACACCGAAATCACCCTTGAAGTCCAGCAGCAGCTGGGCGACGGCGTGGTGCGTACCATCGCCCTCGGTTCCACCGATGGCCTGAAGCGCAACCTGGTCGCCACCAACACCGGTCGTGGCATCTCGGTGCCGGTCGGCGCCGGCACCCTGGGCCGCATCATGGACGTGCTGGGCCGTCCGATCGACGAAGCCGGCCCGGTCGCTGCCAGCGACAACTGGGAAATCCACCGTGCGGCACCGTCGTACGAAGACCAGTCCCCGGCCACCGAGCTGCTGGAAACCGGCATCAAGGTCATCGACCTGATGTGCCCGTTCGCCAAGGGCGGCAAGGTCGGCCTGTTCGGCGGCGCCGGCGTCGGCAAGACCGTCAACATGATGGAACTGATCAACAACATCGCCAAGGCGCACAGCGGTCTGTCCGTGTTCGCCGGCGTGGGTGAGCGTACCCGTGAGGGCAACGACTTCTACCACGAAATGAAGGACTCCAACGTCCTCGACAAGGTGGCGATGGTGTACGGCCAGATGAACGAGCCGCCGGGCAACCGCCTGCGCGTCGCGCTGACCGGCCTGACCATGGCCGAGTACTTCCGCGACGAGAAGGACGAGAACGGCAAGGGCAAGGACGTGCTGCTGTTCGTCGACAACATCTACCGCTATACCCTGGCCGGTACCGAAGTGTCGGCACTGCTGGGTCGTATGCCGTCCGCCGTGGGTTACCAGCCGACCCTGGCCGAGGAAATGGGCGTCCTGCAGGAGCGCATCACCTCGACCAAGAACGGTTCGATCACCTCGATCCAGGCCGTCTACGTTCCCGCGGACGACCTGACCGACCCGTCGCCGGCGACCACCTTCGCCCACCTGGACTCGACCGTGACCCTGTCGCGTTCGATCGCCTCGCTGGGTATCTACCCGGCCGTCGATCCGCTGGACTCCACCAGCCGCCAGATGGACCCGCTGGTCATCGGCCACGAGCACTACGACACCGCCCAGCGCGTCCAGCAGACCCTGCAGAAGTACAAGGAACTGAAGGACATCATCGCCATCCTGGGCATGGACGAACTGTCCGAAGAAGACAAGCAGGCCGTGTCGCGCGCCCGCAAGATCGAGCGCTTCTTCAGCCAGCCGTTCCACGTGGCCGAAGTGTTCACCGGTTCGCCGGGCAAGTACGTGCCGCTGAAGGACACCATCCGTGGCTTCAAGGCCATCGTCGATGGCGAGTACGACCACCTGCCGGAGCAGGCGTTCTACATGGTCGGCGGCATCGAAGAAGCGGTCGAGAAGGCCAAGAAGATGGCCGAGAAGGCCTGATCCGGGAGGGGCGGGAGCGATCCTGCCCGACCTGACGCCGGCGCCGGGCAGCCGCCCGGGCCGGTGGACCTCCACGGTGGCATCGCGCCACCGCGAACAGCGAAGAGATTTGCATGAGCACGATCCGTTGCGACATCGTCAGCGCCGAGCAGGAAATCTTCCGTGGCGAAGCGACCCTGGTCGTGGCCACCGGTGAGCTGGGCGAACTGGGCATCGCGCCCAAGCACGCACCGCTGATCACCCGCCTGAAGCCGGGCAAGGTGGTGGTGACCACGCCGAACGGCGAGCAGCTGGATTTCGCCATTTCCGGCGGCATCCTGGAGGTTCAGCCGCAGGTGGTGACCGTGCTGGCCGACACCGCGATCCGCGCGCAGGACATCGACGAAGCCTCGGTCCGCAAGGCCAAGGAAGAAGCCGAGCGCATCCTGGCCAACCGTGGTGAAGCCATGGAAGTGGCCGAAGCCCAGCAGAAGCTGGCCGAAGCCGTGGTCCAGTTGCAGGCGCTGGAGCGCCTGCGCAAGAACCTCAAGCACTGAGGCTCGCCACACCCACAGGAACGCCGGCCTCGTGCCGGCGTTTTTGTTTGTGCGCCATCACCGCCGGTCAGCGGTAGACCACGTGGCGCATCAGCAGGAACGACACCGCCGCCAGTCCGCCCTCGACCAGCGGCTTGGCCAGCCACGCGTAGCGCAGGCCCAGAGCCTGGTCGACCAGGCTGACCAGCAGCGTGCTGGCCGCCGTCAGCAGCAGCCACAGCGCGCAGAAGCGCGCAAAGCGCTTCCAGCCCAGCTTGTGCGTGCCCGGCTCGGCGAACGTGTAGCGACCGTTGAGCCAGAAGCCCAGCAGCATCCCCGCCAGCCGGCCCGTGACGTTGGCCGGTGCAACCGGCAACCCCAGTGCGGTGGCTGCCACGAAGACCACCCAGTCGACCAGCAGCTGCACGAGCCCGATGACGAGGTAGGTGCTTCCCTGGCGGATGAGGCTCATCGGCATGCTGAAGAAGGAGGGGCATCCATGTTAACGGGCCACGCTCTAGAATCGGTGTCATCGAACCACGGATTCCCCCCATGACCCAACCCCTGCACGTGATCATCCTGGCCGCAGGTGCCGGCAAGCGCATGAAGTCGGTGCTGCCGAAGGTGCTGCAGCCGATCGCCGGGCAGCCGATGCTCGCGCATGTCATCGCTGCCGCCCGCGAGCTCGACCCCGCTGCGATCCACGTGGTGTATGGCCATGGTGGCGAGGCAGTGCGGCGCCACTTCGCCGACCAGACCGACCTGCAATGGGCCGAGCAGGCACAGCAGCTGGGGACCGGCCACGCGGTCGCGCAGGCGATGCCGCAGGTGCCCGACGCCGCGCAGGTGCTGGTGCTGTACGGCGATGTGCCCTTGATCCGCGCGCAGACGCTGCGCGACCTGCTGGCGCAGCCGGGCCGGTTGGCCGTGCTTGTGGCCGATGTCGATGACCCGACCGGTTATGGCCGCGTGCTGCGCGACGCCGAGGGACGGGTCGGCGCCATTGTCGAACAGAAGGACGCCAGCGATGACCAGCTGCGCGTGCGCACGATCAATACCGGCATCATCACCGCCGAATCGACCGCGCTGCGCCGGTGGCTCTCGCAGCTGTCCAACAGCAACGCGCAGGGCGAGTACTACCTGACCGACGTATTTGCCTTTGCAGCCCGTGAGTTCACCCCGGCCGAGATGGCACTGGTGGCCGATGTGCAGGAAGCAGAAGGGGCGAACGATCCCTGGCAACTGGCGCAGCTCGAGCGCGCGTGGCAGCGCCGCGCAGTACGTGCGCTGTGCGCGCAGGGCGCGCGCGTGCTGGACCCCTCACGGCTGGATATCCGCGGCAGCGTGACGGTCGGCAGCGATGTGCTCATCGATGTCGATGTCATTCTTGAGGGCAAGGTGGTGCTGGGAGATGGCGTGACCATCGGCCCGTTCAATCGACTCAAGGACGTGACGCTCGGGCCGGGCACCGAAGTGCGCGCGCACTGCGACCTGGAAGGGGTGGTCACCGAAGGTGCCGCATCGGTCGGTCCGTTCGCCCGGTTGCGCCCGGGCACCGTGCTCGCCGATGGCGTCCACGTAGGCAACTTCGTGGAGACCAAGAAAGTGACCCTCGGCGTGGGCAGCAAGGCCAACCACCTGACCTATCTGGGCGATGCGGTGATCGGCAGCAAGGTGAACATCGGCGCCGGCACCATCACCTGCAACTACGACGGCGTGAACAAGTCGACCACGACCATCGGCGACAATGCCTTCATCGGTTCCAACAGCTCGCTGGTGGCGCCGGTGCTGATCGGCGAGGGCGCCACCATCGCCGCCGGTTCGGTCATCACGCGCACCGCGCCGGACGGCAAGCTGACGCTGGCACGCGCACGGCAGGAAACCATCGATGGCTGGAAGCGGCCGGTCAAGAAATCCTGAGCCACGGATTCCGCATGCCGACGAGCTCGGCGTGCTGCCGGCGATCGAACAGCGTGCCGGCGAACTGCTGAAGGGCCACGAAGCCTATCCGGTGTTCGCCGGCCACGGCCTGGATCTGCAGGCGCTGCGGGACGGCCTCCGGCGTGGGCAGCTGTGGGTGGTGGATGACGCCGACGGCGGCGGCATCGCCGGTTACCTGCTGGCAGGCGGGCTGTGCGGCGAATTCCATGTGCTGCAGATGGATGTGGACCCGGCGCATGCGCGTCGTGGCCATGGTCGTGCTTTGCTGCGGCACGCGTTGGCAATGGCCAGGACCCAGGGCTATCGCTCTGCGGTGCTGACGACGCTGGCAGACGTGCCGTGGAATGCGCCGTTCTATGCCGGCGAGGGATTCGTGGGGCTTGCGCAGGAGGAATGGGGTGACGGGCTGCAGGCCGTGATGGCGGAGGAAGCCGCATTGGGGTTTCCGATGCATCTACGGGTGGCGATGCGGCGTGTCCTGTCTTCGATGGATGGCTGAAGGTCGTTCCGGGGTGCCTTCGCCAATGATGTCGGGCAGCGCCGGGTCATGCCCGGCGGGCGGAGCGGCCGCTTCCGCTTCCCGGAGCGTCACCTCACCCCGCCGGCAGCAGGATCGAAACACACAACCCACCCTCACTGCGGTTCTGCAGCGACACCCGTCCACCGTGCGCCTCCACGATCTCCCGGGTCAGCGCCAGTCCCAGCCCGGTGCCGTTGCGCTTGGTCGAATAGAACGGCATCAACGCATTCTGCAGTACCTGCTCGTTCATGCCTTTGCCGCGATCAAGCACATCCAGACGCAGCCACTGGGGCAGGCGGGTCAACTGCACCTGCACGTCATCGTTGGGCGGATCGGCTTCCGCGCAGGCTTCGTGCGCGTTCTTCAGCAGGTTCAGCAGTGCCTGCCCGAACTGCGCGATATCGATGCGGCTGCTCATCTCCTCGTCCGGCTCCTGCTCCATGCCGAACGGAATCTGCTGGCGCAGGCTGGACAGGAACGGGGCCCAGTGCACGGTCTGCAGCTGGGGCTGTGGCAGCTTGGCGAAGCGTGCGTATCCGCGGATGAACCCCTCCAGGTGGCGGGCGCGATCTTCGATGGTGGTGAAGATCTCCGGCAGGCGGTCGAACCGCTCACGCTTGACCAGTTCCCCTCCGGAATGCGCCAGCGAGGCAATCGGTGCCAGCGAATTATTCAGCTCGTGGCTGATCACCCGGATCACCTTCTTCCAGGTCTGGACTTCCTGCCGGCGCAGCTCGGCGGTGAGCAGACGCACCAGCAGCAGATCATGGGGCCGTCCATTGAGATGGAACGCGCGCCGCGACAGGTGGTAGACCTGCTCGTCATCCTCGTCGCCGTCCTCGCCTTCGGCCTGCACCGCGAACAGGCTGTCGCCGCCGCGGGCGATGGCGTCGCGCAGTTCCACCGGCACCTGCTCCAGCACCTCCTCCAGGCGCTGGCCCTCCAGCTTCCAGCCACCATGCAGCAGCTTGCGCGCAGCCAGGTTGGAGAACACCACACGGGCGATGCCATCGCCGCCTGATGCGATCAGCAGCATCGCCACGGGCGTGTTCTGCACCATCGTGTCCAGCAGCAGTTCGCGTTGCACCAGACCCTGGCGCTGCTCGCGCAGCACGTCGCCCAGCTCGCGATGTGCCTTCACCAGGTCACCCAGTTCGTCGTTGCCTTCCCAGTGAACGCCGAAGTTGTACTCTCCATCGCGGTAGCTGCTGGTGGTGCCGGACAACGCACGCATCAGCGAGCGGACCGGTGCGGTGGCGCGGCGCAGCGCCCACCACATCAGGGCAAGCAGGATCACCGTGGATACGATGGCCACCGCCCAGCCGTGGTCGAGCCAGTAGGCCAGCAGCCAGGGCAGCGCGGCAGCCAGCGCCAGCACCGGCAGCAGGCGCAGGAACAGGCGGAAGGTGAACGAGCGTCGCTTCATTCGCGCGGAATGCCGTGGCGGTCCATGCGCCGGTACAGTGCCTGGCGGCTGAGACCGAGTTCGGCGGCCGCCTGCGCGATGACCCCATGATTGCGCGCCAGTACCTCCTCGATGCGCGTGCGGTCCGGATCGTTGCCGGCGCTCGGCGCCGGGCGTGGCGCAGCCGGAGCGCGTGGCAGGTTGAGATCGGTCACTTCGATACGGTTGCCGGTGGCCAGCAGCTCGGCGCGCTGGATGACGTTGCGCAGTTCGCGCACGTTGCCCGGCCACGGGTGCCGTTGCAACGCGGCAGCGGCGGCGCTGGACAACGGCTTGCCACCCGCCAGGAAGCGTTCGGCCAGCGGCAGGATGTCGCCGGGCCGCTCGGCCAGCGGCGGCAGCACCAGCTCCACGGTGTTGAGGCGGTAGTACAGGTCCTCGCGGAACGTGCCGTCGCGGATCATCGCCGGCAGGTCGGCATTGGTGGCGCTGACCACGCGAACCTTGACCTGGCGTTCGCGGTTGGAGCCCAGGCGCTCGAAGCGACCGGTCTCCAGCACGCGCAGCAGCTTCATCTGCCCGCCCAGCGACAGGTTGCCGATCTCATCCAGGAACAGGGTGCCTCCATCGGCCGCCTCGAACTTGCCTTCGCGCGCCTTGTTGGCACCGGTGTAGGCACCTGCCTCGGCGCCGAACAGCTCGGCTTCGATCAGCTCGGACGGCAGCGCACCACAGTTGACCGTGACGAACGGTCCCTTTGCCACCAGCGAATTGGCCTGGATGATCTGCGCGATCTTCTCCTTGCCGGCGCCATTGGGTCCGGTGATCAGGACCGGCAGTTCGGAGCGTGCGACCTGGCAGGCCAGGGCGATCACGCGTTCACTGGCGGGATCGGCGAAGACGGCACCACTGAGGTCGTACTTCTGTTCCAGCGCGGTGCGCTGACGCTGCTCGCGTTCGCGCCGACGGTCCAGTTCGCGACGTGCTTCGGACAGTTCCAGCAGGTTGTTGACCGTGGTCAGCAGCTTGCGGTCGTCCCAGGGCTTGGCCAGGTAATCGGCCGCGCCGGCCTTGACCAGGTCCACCGCGCTGCTCAGATGGGTCCAGGCGGTCAGCAGGATCACCGGCAGGTCGGGGTGGCGTGCGCGGATCTGCGCGAACAGGGCTTCGCCTTCCTCGCCGGAGGTGGTGTCCTCGCTGAAGTTCATGTCCTGGATCACCAGGTCCACCGGCTGCGATTCGAGCAGGGCCAGGCCTTCGGCCGGGCTCTGTGCCTGCAGCGTGTCGATGTCGTGCAGGGAGAACAGCACGTCCAGCGCGGTGCCCACGCTGGCGTTGTCGTCGATGATGAGGATCGCGGGCATGGACCGGTTCTGGAAAAAGGGATGGGCAGCGCCGGAGAGAGCTGTAGGTTCCAGGGCGCCGGCAGGAGCCGGCGCCACCCATCAAGCATAGCTAAAAGCTGCCGCCCTGCAGCCGGTGCCGGATCACCGTCGTGGCGGCGGCGGAGCCGGCGGCGGTGGTGGTGCGGTGGGCGGTGACAGCAGGGGCCGCCAGCCAGCCAGGGACACCGGCACGGTCAGCGTCTTTCCATCGCGCTGCAGCAGCAGCCGTACGCTGGATGCGTCGGTGGCCTGCATCGCGGCTGTCAGCTGGTCGACCTGCTGCACGGCGGTATCGTCCACGCGCAGGATGCGGTCGCCACGGCGCACGCCGAAGCGCGCCTCCGGATGCGCCGCATCGACCCGCACGTGGCCACCCGAGGACGCCAGCGCCACATGGGCGCCGTCGTCCTGCCAGCTCATGGTCTGCTGGTTGCTGCTGCCGGCAAGGGCCGGCAGCGGCAGCATCAGCATCATCGCCAGGAAAGGTGCGCGCATGTCAGGCCCCCCGCGTGGCGACGGCCGGAGGCACGGCGGCCGCCCGGCGCGCAGGGCCGAACACGGCGATCTGGCCCAGTGCCCACAGCAGCACCGCACCCAGCGGCAGGTACAGCAGCGGCATGCGAGGCAGCTCGTACATGTTCATCAACCACAGATTGATGGCGTAGGCCGCCAGCATGCCCAGCACGATGCCCAGCGAGGCCAGCAGGAAGTTCTCGGTCTGGAAGTAGCGCAGCACCTGGCCGCGGGTGGCACCGAGGGCACGGCGGATGCCGATCTGCTTGCTGCGCTGCTGCACCCAGAAGCTGGCCAGGCCGACGATGCCCAGCGCCGTCACCACCAGCAGGGCGATGCATACGGTGACCAGCAGCCCGACCATCGCCCGGTCGTTCTTGAAGTAGTCGTTGCGCTGGTCCTCATAGCTGAGCTTCTCGCGCACCAGGCGGTTGGGATCGTTGCGTTCCAGAGCCGCCAGGGCACCCTTCAGCACTTCATCGCGGCGTTCGGGCGTGGTGCGCAGCATGTACGGGCCGCCGCTGGCAAAGTCGGTGCGCACCGGCAGGATCATCGACAGGGTGGTGTTGTTGTTCCAGTCCGTCGGCGGCGCGAGGTGGGCAACCACGCCCACCACGTGCAGCGCCTGCCGACCCATGTAGAAGGTCTTGCCCAGCGGGTTCTGGCCCGGGAACATCTTCTCGGCCACGGCCTGGTTGAGGATCACCGCCGAGGCCTTGTCCGGTGTGGTGCTGGCCGACTTGCGTGCGTCCTCGAAGTCGATGTACTCGCCGGGCAGGAAGTCACGGCCGGCCACCAGCTGCAGGCCCAGGGTGGACAACGCACCTTCGTTGAACATGTACAGCGTCGCCGAGGTCGTCGGCCGTTCCTGGTCGCGCTCGCGCGAGATGCTGGTATTGGACGAGCTGGGGCGGAACGGCAGCTGGTTGACCTTGGTCACGCTGGTCGCACCGGGAACGGCGCGCAGCGCGGCCAGGTCTTCCTGGGTACGCGCCATGGCATTGGTCTGGGTACCGATGCCACTGGTACGGACGATCACCAGTTCGTTCTCGGCCAGGCCGCTGGGCTGGGTGATCTTCTCCACGCGCTGGCTGACCAGGAACAACGCGTTGCAGACGATGGCGCAGGTCAGCGCGATTTCCAGCACGATCAGGGCAGCGGCGGTCTTGTGCCGGCGCAGCGTGCTGAGGATGGGGCGGATATCCATGGCAGTGTCCTTGTGCTTACTGCGACTTGAGCTGGATGGCGGGGGTGACCTGCATGGCACGCCAGGCCGGAAGGAATCCGGCGGCCAGGCTGGCCAGCAGGGTCAGGCCGAGGGCGAGCAGCAGCATGCTGCCGTCCAGATGGGCCAGCTGGGCGTACTCCACCGGCTGCCTGCGCACTGCGGCCAGACCGATCAGGGCCAGGCCGATGCCGAGCACACCGCCGACCACACCGATGGCACCGGCTTCGACCAGGCACTGCAGGAAGATCTGCCCACGGCTGGCACCCAGCGCACGCCGCACGCCGATCTCACCGCTGCGGCGCAGGAACTTAGCCAGCAGCAGACCGACCGTATTGACCAGGCACACGCCCAGGAAGCCCAGCGCCAGCCACATCTGCAGGCGCACGTCGCTGGGCACCGCACCGTTGAAGTCCAGCCACTCCATGACGCTGCGCACACGCACGTTGGCGGGACGCTCGAAGCGGCCTGCAGCGCGCTGCTGGTCGGAGTAGTTCACCAGATAGCGGCGGTAGTCATCGACCTTGCCCGGCTCCAGCTCGACCCAGTACTGGATCCAGGTGCAGGCCGCACTGAGCGAGTGGCTGTCGCCGCCCGGGCCGCCGTCGCGGAAGCAGTTCATGTTGCCGTTGTTGCCGAAATCCAGATCCATGGCAGTGGAGAACGGCACCAGCAGGTCCTCGTCCTTGCCGTAGGAACCGGTGGTCAGGTCGAAGAACTGCGGTTCGGGATTCCATTCCTTCATCACGCCGATCACGCGCAGCGACTGGCTGTTCACGCGGATCTCGCGGCCCACGCTGTTGGCGCCCTGGAACAGCTTTTCATTGATGGCCTTGGACAGCACCACCACGCGGCTGTGTGCATCGTCGTCGCTGGCAGACCAGGCGCGGCCGTACTGCATCGGCACGTTGAACATCGGGAAGAAGTCCGCCGAGGTCCAGCGCGTATCCACCGAGAACGGCTTGAGGGTGCTGCCCTCCGGCTCGACGATGGCACTGCCGCCACTCATCATCGCCTGGTGCACGGCGCGCTTCTCGCGCAGCAGGGCTTCGGCGTCGAACCGCGTCATCTGGCCTTCCGGCTCCTCGTCCGTCAGGTAGCCGGAGCGCGGCCGCGGATCGAGCTGCGCGTAGAACAGGCGGTCGCTCTTCTCCGGAATCGGATCGCCGGACAGGACATGGAACACGGTCAGGGTGGTCATCGACGCACCGATGCCCAGTGCGATGGCCACCACCATCAGCGCGGTCAGTACCTTGTTGCGGCGGAAGCTGCGTACCGCCAGTCGAGCGTAGTAGGCGAACATGGGCATGCCCTCACTCGTTGACGGCGACGATGCGGCGCGGGGTGGCCAGCACCGGCTCGCGCACCAGGTCGGTGACCTGGCCATCGACGATGTGCACGTTGCGCTGTGCACGCGCGGCCAGTTCCGGATCATGGGTGACCATGACGATGGTGGTGCCGGCCGCGTTGATTTCCTCCAGCAGCTCCATCACGCCACGTGCCATCTGCGTATCCAGGTTGCCGGTCGGTTCGTCGGCCAGCAGCAGGCGCGGGCTGCCGGCGAGGGCACGGGCAATCGCCGCGCGCTGCTGCTGGCCGCCGGACAGTTCGTTCGGGTAGTGCTTCATGCGTGAGCCCAGGCCGACCTGGGTCAGCGCCTTCTCGATGCGCTCACGGCGCTCGCCGGCACTCATCTTGCGGTAGCGAAGCGGCACGTCGACGTTGTCGAACAGGTTCAGGTCCGGAATCAGGTTGAAGCCCTGGAAGATGAAGCCGATCTTCTGGTTGCGCAGGCGGCTGCGCGCATCGTCACCGAGCTGGCTGACATCCTCGCCATCAAGCAGGTAGGTGCCGCTGGTGAAGGTTTCCAGCAGGCCGGCGATGTTGAGGAAGGTGGTCTTGCCGGAGCCGGAGGGACCGGTGACGGCGACGAACTCGCCCTCCTTGACCTGCAGTTCCAGCGAGCGCAGTGCATGGGTTTCCACCTGTTCAGTGCGGAAGACCTTGGCGACCGAACGCATTTCGAGCATGTACATGGGGTGTCCTCTCTCCAGGATGTATCAGTTGACGGAGACGCGTTCGGCGTCCTTGAACAGGTCGCTGCCGGAGACCACGATACGGTCGCCCGGCTGCACACCCGACTTGATTTCCACTTCGCCCAGGCTGCTGACGCCCAGTTCCACCGGACGGCGCACCGCCGTGCGGCCATCCATCACGTAGGCCACGCCGTTGCCCTGTTCGACGAACGGGCCGCGCTCGACCTTCAGCACGTTCTTGCGGGTATCCAGCAGCACCCGGACCGACATCCGCTGGCTCTGGCGCAGGCCTTCGGGCTGCTTGTCGGCGAAGCGCACGCGGGCATTGACCTCGCCGTTCACCACTTCCGGCGACACCGCGCTGATCTCGCCCGGGAACGGCTGGCCGTTGCCGCCGGTGAGCTGTGCGGGCATGCCGATGGCCAGATCACGAGCGAAGCTTTCCGGAACCTTGATCTCGACTTCGAACTTGGACAGGTCCACCACGCCCAGCACCGGCGCATTGGCCGCCAGGTTGGTGGACTGGGTGGCCTGTACCTGGCCCACCTGGCCATCGAACGGCGCGCGCAGGGTCAGCGCATCGACCTGGCGCTGCACTTCGGCCACCACCGCCTTCTGGCGATCGGCCAGCAACCGCTTGTTGCGTGCATCCAGGTCGGCGCCCTGGCTCTGCAGGCGGGCATCGGTGGTGGCGTTGGCAAGGCTGATGTCGGCCTTCTTCA
Source organism: Stenotrophomonas sp. STEN009 (assembly GCF_056760395.1). Lineage (NCBI taxonomy): Bacteria > Pseudomonadati > Pseudomonadota > Gammaproteobacteria > Lysobacterales > Lysobacteraceae > Stenotrophomonas > Stenotrophomonas sp. STEN009. The sequence goes on from NZ_JBRRES010000008.1 coordinate 99,349, forward strand.
GGCTGTCCTGGGCCTTGGCCAGGTCGATCTGCGGCACCGCACCGCCGTCGAAGCCGCGCTGGTAGCGTTGCAGGTCGCGATCGGCAGCCTGGCGCTCGATGGTGGCCTGATCGGTTTCCTTGCGCGATTTGGCGCGGGCCAGCGTTGCGTCCAGCGCGGCGCGGCTGGCCTCGGCTTCCAGGCCAGCCAGGGTGGCCTGTTCCTGGGCCAGCTTGCTGCGCAGTTCCGGGCTGTCGATGATGGCCAGCTCCTGTCCCTTCTTGACCACGTCGCCGGCCACGACCTTCAGGTCCACGGTACCGGCGGAGATCGCATACAGCACCGGGCTGTTGGCGGCGATCACACGGCCGTCGGCAGCGATGTCACGCACCAGGTCGCCACGTTGCACTTCGGCGATGCGCACCCGGCTGCTGTCGAACGAGCGGCTGGCGTTTGCCCAGGCGTACACGGCCCAGCCGATGCCGGCGAGCAGGGCGATGCTGCCCAGTGCCGGCCAACGGTAGCGATGCCAGGCGGCGGCGGTCGGGCGGGCCGGGGTGGAGGAAACGATCTGGTCCTGGGCGGAAGTGTCGCGGATCATCGGGTTCGTGCCTGACGGTGGTGATCCATACCAAGCACGTTGCGTGCCAACTTTATTTCCTTTCCTATCAATAAGTTGCAATTCGAGTGGCGGTGTCCGGGTGTCCGCGGACACCTGTGCGGACACATTCATTAAGCGGACAGGAGGGGGAAACCGGACACGCACGCTAGAATGCCGCGACCGTCTTCAAGGAAATGCGTGACATGTGTGGAATCGTGGGAGCGATCGCTGATCGCGACGTGGTGCCGGTGCTGATCGAAGGTCTGAAGCGACTGGAGTACCGCGGCTACGATTCTTCAGGCATCGCGGTGATCGACGCGACCGATCGCCCTGACGTGCACCGCGTCCGCCGCACCGGCCGGGTCGCCGAGATGGCCGCGGCCGCCGCCGCCGAGGGGTTCAATGCGCAGCTGGGTATCGGCCATACGCGTTGGGCCACCCATGGCGGCGTCACCGAGGCCAATGCGCATCCGCACATCAGCCAGGGCGTGGCCCTGGTCCACAACGGCATCATCGAGAACCATGAAGAACAGCGCGAGCGGCTGCGCGCGCTGGGCTACACCTTCGAGTCGCAGACCGACACCGAAGTGATCGCCCACCTGATCCATCATCATCTGCAGAGCGGTGACGATCTGCTGGTGGCGCTGCAGCGCACCGTGAAGGAACTGACCGGCGCCTATGCGCTGGCCGTGGTCAGCCGCGCCGAGCCGGAACGCTTCGTCTGCGCACGCATGGGCTGCCCGCTGCTGGTCGGCCTGGGCGAAGGCGAGAACTTCGTTGCCTCCGATGTCTCGGCGGTGATCTCGGCCACCCGCAAGGTGATCTTCCTGGAGGAGGGCGACACGGCCGAGGTGCGCCGCGAGGGCGTGCGCATCTTCGACGAGCACGATCAGCCGGTACAGCGCGAGGTGCACCTGTCCGACGTGTCGCTGGCCTCGCTGGAACTCGGCCCTTACCGCCATTTCATGCAGAAGGAAATCCACGAGCAGCCGCGCGCGCTGGGTGACACCATCGAGGCGGCGATCGACGCCGGTGGCTTCCCGGCCGAGCTGTTCGGCAGGAATGCCGAGGCGGTGCTGGCGGGCATCGAAGGCGTGCAGATCCTGGCGTGCGGCACCAGCTACTACGCCGGCCTGACCGCGCGCTACTGGATCGAGTCCATCGCCGGCCTGCCGTGCAGCGTGGAGATCGCCAGCGAGTACCGCTACCGCGCGGCGTATGCGAACCCGAAGCACCTGGTGGTGACGATCTCCCAGTCCGGCGAAACGCTGGACACGATGGAGGCGCTGAAGTACGCCAAGTCGCTCGGCCACCAGCACACGCTGTCGATCTGCAACGTGCCGGAAAGCGCGATTCCACGCGCCAGTGAACTGGTCTGCTATACCCGTGCCGGGGCCGAGATCGGCGTGGCCTCGACCAAGGCGTTCACTACCCAGCTGGCCGCGCTGTTCCAGCTGACCGTGGTGCTGGGCAAGCTGCATGGGCGCGTCGATGCCGCACAGGAAGCCGACTATCTGGAGCAGCTGCGCTTCCTGCCGGGCAGCGTGCAGCACGCGTTGAACCTGGAGCCGCAGATCGCGGCCTGGGCCGAGCGCTTCGCGCGCAAATCCAACGCGCTGTTCCTGGGTCGTGGCCTGCACTATCCGATCGCACTGGAAGGTTCGCTCAAGCTCAAGGAGATCTCCTATATCCACGCCGAGGCGTATCCGGCGGGCGAGCTCAAGCACGGTCCGCTGGCGCTGGTGGACGAGGACATGCCGGTGGTGGTGATCGCCCCCAACGACAGCCTGCTGGAGAAGGTGAAGTCGAACATGCAGGAAGTCCGCGCGCGGGGAGGCGAGCTGTTCGTGTTCGCCGACCAGGACAGCAACTTCTCCGAAAGCGAAGGTGTGCATGTGATCCGTACGCCGCGCCACGCGGGCGTGCTCAGTCCGGTGGTGCATACCATTCCGGTGCAGCTGCTGGCCTACCACACCGCACTGGCGCGTGGCACCGACGTGGACAAGCCGCGCAACCTGGCCAAGAGCGTGACGGTGGAGTAACCGCCATCGGCTGCATGGGATGCTTCAGGTGAAGGGGGCCGCGTGGCCCCCTTTCGTTTGCGCCGCTCACAGCGCCAAGTGGGACACGCGCAGGGCGTTCTGTCCGCGCTCGGCAGCAGGCAATCAATCTTTAACGTGCAGCACCGCGTGTGTTCAGCGGCGGTTTCAGCCGCAGTGCCATTCTCTGGATCGTCGGCAGGTTCCCACGACGTACTGTCCTATCGATGCCGGTAGTGACCGAGGATCGCAGTCGTAGAATCGAGCCTACCGAGATACGGGTTGCGTTGCCGGACCCGCCTCGTTCGCGTTGCAGCACCTCGCCTTGCCGATGCATTCCCCATGGGCAGACCGGTGCGCCAGACGTGCGCTGAAAGGTCTGTTCCCGGGGAGGGGGCGAATCGGAAGAGCACACTTTTTTGACTTCAGTGACCTGCAACAGGAAACAAGAATGAACGTCCGCGAACTCCTGCAATCCAAGAAAGAAGCTGTCATCACCATCGATGCGGAAGACACCATCGGTGCCGCCGCCCACAAGATGAGCGCGAACAGGATCGCTGCCCTGGTGGTGATGAAGGATGATGCGCCGGTCGGCATCATCTCCGAGAAAGACATCGTGCGTACCCTGGCTGACGATGGCCCGCAGGCCGGCCGCCGGGTGATTTCCACCTTGCCATCCACGGGACTGGAAGGCATCGCACCGGAGGCCACCCTGAAGCAGGCCATGTCGTTGATGACGTACTCGCGGCGCCGTCATCTGATGGTCACCGATGGCGCGCGCCTGGTCGGCATCCTCAGCCTGGGCGACATCGTGAAGAATCTGCTGGGCGAGCTGGAGCTGGAAAAGGCCGTGCTGCAGGACATCTACATGGCCGCGCATTGACGCCGGCGCAGTAGAAAAAAAGAAGCCGGGCACTGCCCGGCTTCTTCGTTCACGGCAGCGGTGGAATCAGAACGTCACCTTCACCGAATCGGCGCTGTAGCGCGCCGGGCCGTGATAGACCACCTCGATGTTGTTGCCATCCGGGTCAAGCACGAACGCGCCGTAGTAGCCCGGATGATAGGGGCGCTCGCCCGGTGCGCCGTTGTCGGTGCCGCCAGCGGCGATGGCGGCAGCATGAAACGCATCGACGGTCGCCGCATCGCGCGCCTGGAATGCCAGGTGGTGGCGTCCGGTCAGCTGGCCGGCAGCGGCTTCGCTGCTGGCGGTGGAAATGAACAGCTCGTCAGCCCAGAAATAGTCCGGCCCTTCGCCGGCAACCGGAATGCCGATCGTGTCGAACACCGCCTGGTAGAAGCGGCGGCTGGCCGGCAGGTCGCGCACCACCAGCTGCAGGTGATCGATCAATCGACCGCGGTGCAGTTCCATAGTTTCCATGCGTACCTCTACAGAAAAGGGGACAGTGTGGATAGCGCCGGGCCGCGCCCGGCGAGCGCGCAGCGCGGCCTGCTTCCCGTGCGATGAATATCGGAGCAAGGCCGCCGGGCATGGCCTGGCGCCAGCGCAATTGTGCCCCTTTCCGGATCAGGCGTTGGCGATGATTTCCACCCAGTAGCCGTCAGGGTCCTTGATGAAGGCGATGTTCTTCATGCGACCGTCGGTCAGGCGCTTCTGGAACGGCACGCCCAGATCTTCGAAGCGCTGGCAGGCAGCTTCCAGCTCGGGCACCGAGACGCAGATGTGGCCGAAGCCGCGCGGATCGCTGTTGCCGTCGTGGTAGACCGGGCCATCCTGGGCTTCGGTGCCGTGGTTGTGGGTCAGCTCCAGCACGCCCGGCAGGCCGGCCATCCACAGGCGGCGCTCGGCATCGTCTTCCGGCACCACGGCGCCGGACGGCACGTAGGCCAGGAAATACAGGCTGAACTGCGCTTCGGCGAAGTCACGCTTGTCGATCAGCCGGTAGCCCAGCACGCGGGTGTAGAAGTCCAGCGAGGCGGTGATGTCCTTCACCCGCAGCATGGTGTGGTTGAACACGAAGCCGGTGGTTTCGGTCGGGGCCTGGGCGGCGACGCCGGGGACCTGTTGGAGGGAAGAAAGGCTCATGATTCGCGTCCTGTCAGCAATAGAGGGAAATGACCCGCGGAGAGTGGCTGGAAGTTGCATCTGAAACCGGCAGTTGCCGGAACCCGCACTTCGCTTGCATCCTCGTTGTCGATCTGGGATCGTCGGGTCATGTTGCAGCGCAGGATAATCGGTGTGCGTCCGCAATGGGATGAGCGCTTCCGCAACGCCGGGTGAAATGCCTGCAACAGAGCAGTACGGCGCGGCAGTGGGACGCAGGGGAATCCGGCAGGGATGGCGAGACGCCCGCGCATCGTCGCGGGCGGTTGACAGCCCGTTGCCTGCCGCGCTAATGATTGTATGTATATACAAATAACCGAGGGTCTTCAGGGGTCCCATGCCTTACCGCCGATGGCTGCCGCTGCTGCTGATGGCCGTGCTCCTCTTCGAAGGTGTCTTCGGAGCGTGGGCGGGGACGCGCATGGCGCTGCCTGGCGGGGACGCTGCAGGCTCCGCGGGCCGGGCGATTGCGGGCTGCCAGGCAACACCGCGCAGCGCGGCACCGGCGTCGGGCCACACCCGCCATGATCAGGCGCCGGTGGCCGCCGGCGACGTGCACAAGGATCACTGCAGCTGTGTCGATGCGGCCGGCTGCGACTGCCGCTGCCTGTTGAGTCTCTACCCTCCGATGCCATCGCTGCTGCTGCCCAGCGCCCATCCGCGCATCGCGCTGGACATTGCGCTGCCGGCACTGATCCTGCCTGCCAGCAAACTTTCCCGCGTATTCCGACCTCCCATCGCCTGAGCGGCTGTCCCCGCGTCGACATGACGCCGTCGTGTCCCTTTGCCCGAATCGTGGCGGGGGCACCCAGAGACAGTATTCCTGCGGGAGAGAGAACATGTATCTGAAGTCCAATGCCATGGCTGCGGCCATCGGCAGTCTGCTGTGCGTCTCCGTTGTCCACTCCGTCGCCGCGCAGGATGCGCAGTCGCCCGATGCGAAGGCACGCACGCTGGATACCGTGCAGGTGACCGGCAGCCACATCAAGCGCGCGCAGCTGTCAGGCGTCGGCCCGGTGAGCGTGGTCGATGCCGAGGCCATCGAACGTTCCGGCGCCACCTCGGTGGAAACCCTGCTGCAGCGCCTGCCGGCCTCGGCAGGGTTCGCGGGCAGCCAGAGCAATGCGTACTGGGCCGAGAACGGCTACGGCACCACCCAGGTCAATCTGCGCGGTCTCGGCATCAACCGGACCCTGGTCCTGCTCAACGGCCGGCGCATCGTCAATGGCGGCACTGGCGCCAACAGTTCGGTCGACCTCAATGTCATTCCGGTCTCGCTGATCGAGCGCGTGGAGGTGCTCAAGGACGGTGCCTCGGCAATCTATGGCGCTGATGCGGTGGCTGGCGTGGTCAACATCATCACCAAGCAGGGATTCGAGGGTGCCGAAGCGGTGGTGCGCTATGGCCAGACCAGCCAGGGCGACGGCGAGGAAACCTCGGTCGATGTCAGCTGGGGTGTCAGCAGCGAACGCGGCTCGCTGATGGCTGCGGTCAGCTACTTCGACAGCGGCGCGGTCAACATGGCCTCGCGCGCGCCCTGCGGCCTGATCGAATCCGATGGCCGGCTGGTCTGCTCCGGCAGTTCGTCCACCATCGGTGGTCGTGCACTGCTGGCAGATGGCCGACGGGTCAACTTCAACCAGGTGCCCGGAGGCGACGGCGATTTCTACGAGCCCTATTCGGCGGCCAAGCACAACTACAACGGCAATCCCACGCTCAACGCGGTCAACCCGATCGAGCGGCTCAGCCTGAGCGTGTTCGGCGACAGCCAGTTGAATGACAGCACACGCGCGTTCATCGAAGCGATGTACACCAACCGCCAGTCCAGGCAGCTGGCGACCTCGGGTGGGCTGGGTGTCTACCGGCCGATCAACATCGCCGCCGACCATCCGACCAATCCCACCGGGCAGGATCTGCTGCTGCAGCGCCGGCGCCTGGAAGAGGCCGGTCCCCGCCACTTCTTCCAGGAGACCGACACCTACCGGGTGGTAGCGGGCCTGAAAGGCCAGTTCGGCACCAGCTGGGACTGGTCGGTGGCCTTCAACTGGGGGCGCAACACCGGCGTGGATGGTTCGGACAATGTCGCCAACCTCGATCGCGTCGACCAGACGCTGGACCGGTCCCTGTGCAGTACCGCGCCCGGCGCAGCGATTCCCTGCGGCGACTATCTCGGCTACGGGGACCTGAGCCGTGACGTGCTGGATTACATCCTGTACACCTCGCGCGATACCGGCGGAAACGAGCAGAAGAGCTTCACCGCCAATCTCAGCGGGCAGATCTTCGAGCTGCCGGCAGGCTGGGTGGGATTCGCCGCGGGCGTGGAGGTGCGCAGGGAGCGCGGTTGGCGTGATCCGGATCCGTTGACCGTGCTCGGCATCGGCAACACCAACCAGCAGGATCCGATCGCCGGGCGATACACGGCCAAGGAAGCGTACATGGAGCTGGCGGTGCCGCTGCTGCAGGACGCGGTCATCGCAGATTCGCTGTACCTCAACCTGGCCGGCCGCGTGTCCGACTACGACCTGTTCGGGCGCGACTTCAACTACAAGGCCGGGCTGGACTGGCAGGTCAGCCCTTCGCTGAAGCTGCGCAGCACCTATGCTACGGCATTCCGCATTCCCAACATCCCCGAACTGTTCGGTGGCGTGTCCGAGGGCAACCTCACCACCACCGACCCCTGCAGTGGCTGGAGCGGACTGCCGGCCAGCTCGATCGTGCGTGCGAACTGCCAGGCCGATGGCGTGCCGGCTGGTTACGTGCAGCCGGGCAATACCATCCTGACCACGTCCGGCGGCAATGCGGATCTCGAGCCGGAAGATGCGACCTCCTTCACCGCCGGGGTGGTGTGGACACCCACGTTCGCACCCGGGCTGACGCTCACCCTGGACTACTACCGCATCCGCATCGAGAACGCGATCCAGCGTATCGCCGGCTCCACCAAGCTGGCCATCTGCTACAACACTCCGTCGCTGGCGCATCCGTTCTGCGACGCCAGCAACTTCACCCGCGACCCGCGCACCGGCGAAGTGAACTACCTCTCATCGCAGCCGGTGAACACGGCCGATGAGCAGGTCAGTGGCTACGACCTGGGCGCACTCTACGAGTTCAAGCCGTGGGGCATGGACGCCAGCATCAGTGCCGACATCTCCTACCTTCAGCGTTATGACGTGCGCCCGTATGCCGGAGCAGAGGTGATCACGTATGCCGGCAGGATCACCGGCGGCCGTGGCAGCTATGCCAAGTGGCGTGGACTGATGTCGATGAACGCGTCCCGTGGGCAATGGTCCGGTACCTGGACCACCCAGTACATCGGCCGGGCCGACGACATCAATGCCGCGCGTGGCGACATCGGTGATCATGCGCCATCGGTGTTCTATCACAATCTCCAGCTCAGGTACGCGGTCAGCAAGGCGCTGGATGTGGCGCTGGGCGTGGACAACGTCTTTGATCGCTCGGCGCCGTTCATCCAGAGCTATACCGACGCCAACACAGACACCATGACCTACGACCTGCTCGGTCGTCGCTGGTATGCACGCATCGGCTACCGCTGGTGATCGCACGCGCCCCCGTCGCCTGCGGCGGGGGTGCTCCGCAAGGGAGACAAGGTAGATGAAACCCGCATTCTGGGCGCGCCGCGCCCATAAATGGATCGGACTGGTGATCGGTGTGCAGGCGCTGTTGTGGATGCTCAGCGGGGTCTACATGACCGTGGTGCCGCTGCAGGTGATCCATGGCGACCACCTGGCCCATGTCCGTGGCGAACCGCTGGCGCCGGTGCATGATCGGGTCGGCGTCGATGTGCTGGCCGCGCGTTATCCCGGCCTGCAGTCGTTCCGCCTCAAGCGGCTGCTGGAGCGTGAGGTCTACGACGTGCAGCGCGGACCGGAACGCTTCCTGGTCGATGCCCGCAGTGGAGAGCGCCTGCCGCGGCTGGACCGGGATGGCGCCATCGCGCTGGCCACAGCGCTGTACCAGGGCGCAGGTGAGGTCGCGCGGGTGGAATGGGTGACCCGTGCGCCGTCGGAAGTGAAGACGCGACCGGTGCCGATGTGGGCCGTCCATTTCGCTGACCGCGGAAGCACCACGCTGTACCTGTCACCGGACAGCGGTGAACTGCTGGCGCGCCGGCACAGCCTGTGGCGCTGGTTCGATTTCCTGTGGATGTTCCACATCATGGACTACGAGCAGCGCACCGACGTCAACAATGGCCTGCTGCGCGTCGCATCGGTGATCGGGCTGGCATTCGGCCTCAGTGGCGTGTGGCTGCTGTTCTACAGCTTCGGCCAGAGGAGGCGCGCATGACGCCGTGGCTGCGCCGGCTGCACAGGTGGATCGGGGTGCTGGTGGGACTGCAGTTCCTGGTCTGGCTCGGCAGTGGACTGGGCATGAGCCTGCTTGACCCGGACCGGATCGCCGGCACTTCGCAGCGGGCTGCGCCCGCGGCGCCCCTGGCATGGCCGGCAGATACCGTCTCACCGGCCGATGCGCTGCGTGCTGCGCGGTGGCCGGCCGCGACCCTGGACAGCGGCTGGCTGCTGCAGGCGCCGGTGTATCGACTGCAGTCAGCGGAAGGCACCGAGGTGATCGATGCGCGTGATGGCAGGCGCATCACCATCGATCCGGTGATCGCGCTGCGCGTCGCGCAGGCCGCCTACCGTGGCCAGGGCGTGCCCGCAGCGCCGGTGCATCTGGCGCACAGTCTGGAGACGCGCGGCCATCCCGACGCGGTGTGGCGGGTGGACTTCGGCGATGCGCAGGACACCACCGTCTACGTCTCCGCCGACAGCGGACAGGTGCTCGAGCATCGCACCGCAACGTGGCGGCTGTTCGATGTGTTCTGGATGCTGCACATCATGGACTACGCCGCGCGGGCCAACTTCAACAATCCGCTGGTGGTGGGGATGGGGCTGGGGGGGCTGTGGATGGCCTTGACCGGCGCGTGGCTGCTGCTGGCGAGCGTCCGCCTGCATGAGTTCGTTCCACATCGATGGCGCAGCCGCCGGCAGTTGGCAGTGTTCGCCCCAGGAGGCACGCACCTGCGCACGGTGGCTGCGGCGCAGGGGGACAGTGTTTACCTGGCGCTGGCCCGCGAAGGCGTGAACCTGCCCTCCAACTGCGGCGGCGGGCAGAGCTGTGGACTGTGCGAAGTCCGGGTCCGTGGACAGGCCGGAACCCCTTCCGCCGCAGATCGGGCGCACCTGGCCGGATCGCGGCTGAAGGTCGGCTGCCGGCTCGCCTGCAACCTGCAGGTGGGGGCGGATATGGAGATCGAGGTGTCCGGCGGTGCCAGCCTGTGGACCGAGCATGAGGCAACGGTCGAGCGGATCGAAGCGGTGACCCCGTTCCTGCGCGAGATCCACCTGCGTCCCGACCAAGCCGCCGACGCACTCTATCAACCCGGCTGCTACCTGCAGCTGCATGTGCCCGAATACGAGTTGCCCCGTTCCGCGCTCTGGCATCCGGACGAACACCGGCAGGACTGGGCACCGTTGGCCCTGCCGGAAACCTTGCACAACAAGGCGGCGGTGCGTCGTTCGTACTCGCTGGCGATGCCGGTTGCCGCCGAAGCGGGGCGCCTGGTGCTGCTGGCCCGGTTCAGCCCCGGCTGGCAGCAGGGCAAGCGGCATCCGCCGGGCAAAGGGTCCAGCTATCTGTACGCGTTGCGCCCCGGCGATCGCGTCCGCTACAGCGGACCGTTCGGTGATTTCGCGCTCAGCGGCGTGTCCCGGGAAAAGATCTTCATCGGAGCCGGCGCCGGCATGGCGCCGCTGCGGGCGATGATCGAACATCGGCTTTCCGAGGGAGGGCAGGAGCGCATCCACTACTGGTACGGTGCCCGCAGCGACCGCGATTGCCCCTACATGGCGCAGATGCAGGCCCTGCAGGCAGCGCACGCGAACTTCAGCTGGCATCCCGTCTGGTCCGGGCAGGGAACTGGCCGGCGCGTGCATGACGCCATCCATGAGGATCTGCTGCAGCGGCATCCGGATCTTTCCGGCTGCGAGTTCTACCTGTGCGGGCCACCACCGATGCTGGCCGCGACCCGGCAGCTGCTGCAGCGGCTGGGGGTGACGGAAGAGCGGATCGCATACGACGATTTCAAGATCTGAAGTGGAGGCGCCGTGGCCGTGCAGGGCGGCCGCGGCGCCCGTTGCAGCGGTGCGGGCGGAGTAGAATGCCCAGCTGTACTCACCGAAGTGGCGTTCCATGTCCCAGCGCGCCTGGGTGGCTGCGGCCATCCGCAAGATCGAAGCCGATTTCAACCGGTCCGCCGATACCCACCTGATCCCGATGGCGCTGCCCGGGTTCGAAGGCATCGATGTCTACCTGAAGGATGAATCCAGCCACCCCACCGGCAGCCTCAAGCACCGCTTGGCGCGTTCGCTGTTCCTGTACGCGCTGGCCAATGGCTGGCTGCGCGAAGGGCGACCGGTGATCGAGGCGTCGAGCGGCTCGACCGCGGTGTCCGAAGCGTATTTCGCACGCCTGCTGGGGCTGCCCTTCATCGCGGTGATTCCGGCCACGACCTCGCCGGAAAAGATCGTTGCCATCGAATTCCATGGTGGCCGCTGCCACCTGGTCGAGCGCGCCTGTGATCTCAACTGCGAATCGGAACGGCTGGCGCGCGAAACCGGCGGTCACTTCATGGACCAGTTCACCTACGCCGAACGGGCCACTGACTGGCGCGCCAACAACAACATCGCCGAGTCCATCTTCAAGCAGATGGCCGAAGAGCCCAGCCCGGTACCCGAGTGGATCGTGTGCAGCCCAGGCACCGGCGGCACTGCGGCCACGCTGGGCCGCTACGTCAGCTACCGGCGGCACGACACCCGCATCCTCTGCGCGGATCCGGAGATCTCGGTGTTCTTCGAGGGCTACCAGGCGGCGGTGGCGGGCGAGCAGCAGTGGCGTGACCTGACCTGCAGCGGTGGCTCCCGTGTGGAAGGCATCGGCCGACCGAGGGTGGAGCCGAGCTTCATTCCAACCAGCGTCGATGCGATGGTGAAGGTGCCGGATGCATTGAGCCTGGCAGCCATGCGCCACGTCAGCCGGCAGCTCGGTCGGCGCGTGGGAGGCTCCACCGGCACCAACTTCATCGGTGTGCTGCAGGCGGCGCAGTGGATGCGCGAAGCCGGCCGCCACGGCAGCATCGTCAGCATCCTGTGCGACAGTGGCGAGCGCTACGCGCAGAGCTATTACGACCCGGCGTGGTACGCACGACAGGGCATCGATGTGGACGGTGCCGATGCGCAGCTGGCCGCGGCCGTGGCGGGTCAGGGCCTGCCTGCGCTGCCGTGCTGCAGCCTGGAAGCGCTGTAAGTCTGCGGTGCCTCCGCCGGGGGGGGGGGGGGGGGGGGGCGGCCGCGCCCGGGGGCCCGCCTTCCCCCCCCCCCGGGCGGCCCGCCCCCCCCCCCCCCCCCCCCCCCCCCCCCCCCCCGCACTACTCAGGCGATCCATGAGCATGGCCACCGCGGAGGGGGCGGCGCCCGATGGCCGGTCTTTCACCCGAACCATGGCATGCTCGGCGCCAAGCCCACCCGGAACCTCCGCCATGCGCCTGTTCACCCGTGTCCTGCCCCTGATGCTGCTGGCCTCCCTGCTGTCCGGCTGCGGCTACAACGCGATCCAGCAGAAGGATGAAGCGGTCAAGGCCAGCTGGTCCGAAGTGCTCAACCAGTACAAGCGCCGTGCCGACCTCGTGCCCAACCTGGTACAGACCGTGAAGGGCTTCGCCAGCCAGGAAGAGCGCGTGCTGACCGAAGTCACCAACGCCCGCTCGCGTGTCGGCCAGATCAACGTCAACGCCGATGACGAAGCCTCGCTCAAGCAGTTCCAGCAGGCCCAGGGCGAACTGGGTAGCGCGCTGTCGCGGCTGCTGGTGGTGACCGAGAACTATCCGGTGCTGAAGTCCGACCAGAACTTCCGCGACCTGCAGGCCCAGCTGGAAGGCACCGAAAACCGGATCACGGTTGCGCGTGGTCGTTACATCCAGCAGGTGCAGGACTACAACACCTACATCCGCTCGTTCCCGCAGGTGATCACCGCAAAGCTGTTCGGCTACAAGACCAAGCCGAACTTCACCGTGGACAACGAAGCGCAGATCTCCAACGCACCGGCGGTGGATTTCGGCAACGCGCCGCAGCAGCCGGCACCGCAGCCGGGCCACTGACCGATGCGCCTGGCCACTGCGCTGTTGGCCCTGCTGCTGTGGCTGCCGCTGGCGGCGCAGGCCCAGCAGCTGGCGCCGATTCCGGCGCTGGATTCGCCGGTGGTCGATACCACCGGCACGCTGGATGCCACGCAGAAGCAGGCGCTGGTGCAGCAGGCGCTGGACCTGCAACAGCGCAAGGGCAGCCAGCTGCAGGTGCTGGTGGTACCCACCACCCAGCCGGAGGACATCGCGCAGTACACCACGCGGGTCTTCGACCAGTGGCAGATCGGCCGCAAGGGCGTGGATGACGGTGTGCTGCTGGTGGTGGCCAAGGATGACCGGCGCGTGCGCATCGAGCCGGGCTACGGCCTGGAGGGTGCGATTCCCGATGCGATCGCCAACCGCGTCATCCAGGAATACCTGGTGCCGCGTTTCCGCAGTAGCGACTACGCCGGCGGCATCACCGATGCCACGGCGGTGCTGCTCAAGCTGATCGATGGCGAGTCGCTGCCGGCGCCGGTCAGTGGCCAGCGCGGGCGGGAGGCCGACGGCGGTGGCGATACCTGGATCCTGGCGTTGTTCATCGGCGTGTTCGCAGGCACGGTGCTGCGGGGCGTGTTCTCGCGGGTGCCGCGGCCGGTGCGCGGGCTGCTCGGAGGTGCGGGTGCGGCGGTTGCTGCCTTCCTGTTCACCTCCACCCTGCTGGCCAGTGGCCTGGCCGGCGTTGTCGGGCTGGTGGTGGCGATGCTGTCCGGCCATCCCGGCCGCTTTGCCGGCGGCAGTGGCTGGGGCGGCGGCAGCTGGGGCGGCGGCGGTGGATTCGGGGGCGGCGGCGGTTTCGGCGGTGGTGGCGGCTGTGGCGGCGGCGGTGGCAGTTCCGGCGGCGGTGGTGCATCGGGAGGTTGGTGATGATCCGTCGTCTTTGCCGTCATCTGTTCTCGCCCTCGGTACGACGGGCGTTTCCCCCCGCCACGCTGCAGGCGATCACCGCGGCCATCGCTGCCGGTGAGCAGCGCCACGGCGGCCAGGTGATGTTCGCTGTCGAAGCCGACCTGCCGCTGCACGCGGTCTGGCGCGGAATCACGCCGCGCCAGGCGGCGGAGCAGGCGTTCGCCCACCTGCGCACCTGGGATACCCGGCACAACAACGGCGTACTGATCTACCTGCTGTTGGCCGACCATGCCATCGAGATCGTCGCCGACCGGGGCCTGAGCGACCGGGTCAGCGCGGCGCAGTGGCAGCGGGTGTGCACCCACCTGCGCGAAGGCCTGCGCGGCGCCAGTCCGGTGGATGCGCTGCGCGATGCGATCGACGAAGTGTCCAGCCTGGTGGAAGGGCACTTTCCGGCCTCGACGCGGTCGGAGGATGACGCGCTCCCGAATGCGCCGCAGATCCTGGGCTGAGCCCCGGTCCCGGGCCGGGTCGGGGCGCTAAAATACCCGTACTCCTGCCAGGCGTCTTCCATGATCTATTTCCACGACATCGACCCCATCGCCCTCTCGCTGGGGCCGATCAAGGTGCATTGGTACGGCATCATGTACCTGCTGGGTTTCACCGCCGCCTGGCTGCTCGGTCGTCGCCGGATCGCCGCCGGGCGCCTGCCCGGCGTCGATGCCAACGGATTCTCCGACCTGCTGTTCTACGCCATGCTCGGCGTGGTGCTGGGTGGGCGCATCGGCTACATGCTGTTCTACGCGCTGGGCGATTTCCTGCACAACCCGCTGCTGCTGTTCAAGGTGTGGGATGGCGGCATGAGCTTCCACGGCGGCCTGCTCGGCGTGCTGGGCGCCTGCTGGTGGTGGTCGCGCAAGCACGCGCTGCACTTCTTCGACACCATGGATTTCATGGCGCCGCTGGTGCCGCTGGGCCTGGGCTTCGGCCGCATCGGCAACTTCATCGGCGCCGAGCTGTGGGGCAAGTACACCGACGGCACCTGGGGCGTGGTGTTCCCGTCCGGCCTGCCGGCGCCGCTGAACCAGCTGGACCACGCGACCCTGCAGGCGCAGTTCGCGACCGGCGCGCTGAACCAGTACGCACGCCACCCCTCGCAGCTGTATGAAGCCTTCCTCGAAGGGCTGGTGATGTTCGTGGTGCTGTGGGCGGTGTCGGCCAAGCCACGCCATCGCTATCTGGTGGGGGGGCTGTTCGCGCTGATGTACGGTGTCTTCCGCTTCGCGGTGGAATTCGTGCGCATGCCCGACAACGGCATCTACGTAGCGTTCGACTGGCTCACCCGCGGCCAGATCCTCAGCCTGCCGCTGATCGCGCTGGGCCTGGTGCTGCTGGCGATGTCGCGCCGCGCACCGGTACTGCAGCCGCAGCCGCTGGCGGTGGAGGGCAAGGCATGAAGGCCTACCTGGACCTGCTCTCGCACGTGCTGGAGCACGGGACGGAGAAGAGCGACCGCACCGGTACCGGCACCCGCAGCGTGTTCGGCTGGCAGATGCGCTTCGACCTCAACGAAGGTTTCCCGCTGGTCACCACCAAGAAACTGCACCTGCGCTCGATCATCCACGAGCTGCTGTGGTTCCTGAAAGGCGATACCAACATCGGCTACCTGAAGGACAACCAGGTACGGATCTGGGACGAATGGGCCGACGGCAACGGTGATCTTGGCCCGGTGTACGGCAAGCAGTGGCGCAGCTGGGCCACCGCCGATGGTCGCGAGATCGACCAGATGCAGTGGCTGGTGGACGAGATCAAGCGCAACCCCGATTCGCGGCGGCTGGTGGTCAGCGCCTGGAACGTGGGCGAGCTCTCGCAGATGGCGCTGATGCCCTGCCACAACCTGTTCCAGTTCTACGTGGCCGATGGCAGGCTCAGTTGCCAGTTGTACCAGCGCAGCGGCGACATCTTCCTCGGCGTGCCGTTCAACATCGCCAGCTATGCGCTGCTGACCCACATGGTTGCGCAGGCCACCGGCCTGGGCGTGGGCGACTTCGTGCATACGCTGGGCGATGCGCACCTGTACTCCAACCATTTCGAGCAGGCCCGTGAGCAGCTGGCGCGCGAACCGCGCGCGCTGCCGAAGCTGTGGTTGAACCCGGACGTGACCGACCTGTTCGGTTTCCAGTTCGACGACATCCGCATCGACGGCTACGACCCGCATCCGGCGATCAAGGCGCCGGTGGCGGTATGAGTATCCGCCTGCTTTCCAGGGGGCTGTCGGCGTTGTGCGGCATGCTGCCGCTGGCCATGGTGCAGGCCGCCCCGGCCGATGCGCTGTCGCTGGCCCGGCAGGTCAATGAGCAGATCGTGCACACGCACATGCGCGAGGAAGTGCATGCGTTCGCCGGGGCATTCAACGGCAGCACCATGATGCCCCCCGATGTCCCGGAAGGATGCCGGGCGCAGATGCGTGAGGCGGTAACGGGCATGTACACGGCAATGACCGACCACCTGAAGGCCGGTATTGAGGATCCGGCCTATCAGCGCACGCTCGAGCAGCAGCTTGCCAACGTCTATTCCAGCGACCAGTTGCAGGCGTTTCTGGCACGTCGTGCCAGCACCGATACCGCCGCGCTGTCGGCAGAGATCCTGTCAGGACCGGGCCTGAAGGATATCGAAGAGGCGCAGAAGCAGAAGATCCTTGGTGGCCTGGACGAGCAGTCCACGTCCAGCCCTGCGCTGGCTGCGGCGTTGCAGGCCGCCAGTGCAGCGAACGCTGCCTGCGAACGCCTGCAGATCGATGCCAACTGAGGAGGTCGCAGCATTGAAGCTTTCGATGATCGTGGCGCTGGATCGCAACCGTGGCATCGGCCAGGGCAATGCCATGCCCTGGCACCTGCCGGATGACTTCAAGTACTTCAAGGCGCTCACCCTGGGCAAGCCGATCCTGATGGGGCGCAGGACGGCCGAGTCGATCGGCCGCGTGCTGCCGGGGCGGACCAACCTGGTGCTGACCCGCAGCGGTCAGGTGCCGTTCGAGGGCATGCGCGCGGTGGGCTCGCTGGACGAAGCGAAGGCGATCGCTGAAGGCGAGGGGGCCCGTGAGCTGTGTGTCATCGGAGGCGGCGAGATCTTCCGCCAGCTGCTGGACCAGGCCAGTGACCTGTACCTGACCTGGGTCGATGCCGAAGTGCCGGCCGACACCCATTTCCCGCAGGTGGACCCGCAGCTGTGGCGGGAAACAAGCAGTGAGCCGCATCCGGCCGACGAACGCCACGCTTATGCGTTCCGCTTCGCGCATTACGTGCGCCGCTGATCGCCGCACCTGTGGAGCCGAGCCATGCTCGGCCTCGTTCCTCAAGGCTACAGGATCGTTTACGGCATCCGGTAATGCCCGATGATGGCGTGCTGGAACAGCAGGTTCTCTTCCCGGGTCCCGCGCGCGATGTTGTGCAGTACCAGCGGTGTCCCGTCGGCCAGCTGCCGGTCGGAGACGATGCCCACGTGCAGCAGGCCGTTGCCATTGAGCTTCCAGGCGACGATGTCGCCTGCCGCGTAGTCGGCGGCGAGGGCCGTGATGGGCTGCTGCCAACCCTGCCGCTCGAACCAGCGCATCAGGTTCGGTACGCGGCGATGATCGATGTTGCGATCCGGCCGTGACAGGCCCCATATCGCGGGATAGGCGCCGAAACTGCTGCGCATGTCTTCATGCACGCGCGCCTGCAGATCCAGTCCCAGATCGCGCAGGGCGCGCACCACCACGTCGGTACACACACCGCGATCAATCGGGACGTCCCCGCCGGGATAGGCCAGCACCCGATAGGCCGGGTCGTAGCGGGTGGTGACGCCGATCTGTGCGCGCGCCGCGGTCACCAGCGGCGGCGAAGATGCCTGCGGTTGCGATGGTGCGTGGCCGGCGTTTTCGCCGCCGGAGGGAACCGGGGCCGGACCGGGCTGGCAGCCGCTGGCCAGGGCCAGCGTCAGCAGCAGCACCGTCCATGGTGCCCGACCGCGCGCGGTCATGCCTGCGGCGGTGTGCTGGTGCTGTTGCCGCCACCCGTACCGCCACCACCACCACCGCGCCGACGGCGGCGACGTGGGCCGCGGTTGCCCGGGTTGGCAGCGGTGTTTCCGCCGCCCTGTTCCCTGCCCTGTGCCGCAGCGGTAGACCGCTCGTGGGCCGGTCGCGCCGGCGGCCGGGCATTCGGAACCGGGGCAGGAACATCACGGCCGGGCACCTGCACCACGCGCAGCTCATCGGTATCGAGCTGGATCGCGGTCAGCTTGCCGCCCCATACCGCGCCGGTATCGATGGCGTGCACGCCCTGGGTGATGGTCAGGCCCAGCGCCGACCAATGGCCGCATACGACCTTCAGGTCGCGCTCGACCCGGCCGGGCACTTCAAACCACGGATACAGTCCCTGTTCCTGCGTGCCCGGCGTGCCCTTGTCCTCGATGCCGATGCGCCCGCGCGGAGTGCAGTAGCGCATGCGGGTGAGCACGTTGATGATCGCCCGCGAACGGTCGTAGCCGGACAGGTTCGGTGCCCAGCTTGGCTTGTCGCCATACATGTTGCGGAACAGCTTGCGGTAGCCCGCACCGTGCAGTTGCACCTCGACTTCGGCCGCATGCTTTTCGGCCATCTGCGTGGTCCACTTCGGCGCCAGGCCGGCGTGCACCATCATCCAGCCCATCTCGCGGTCCACATGCACCAGCTTCTGCAGGCGCAGCCAGTCCAGCAGCTCGTCGCGGTCCTCGGCCTGCACGATGCGCAGCAGGTCCGGATTGACCTTGCGCTGCTCTTCCTCGGTGCGTGCACCGACAGCCAGCAGCGAAAGATCGTGATTGCCCAGCACGACCACGCTGTGCTCGCGCAGCGAATGCACCAGCCGCAGCGTTTCCAGGGATTGACCACCGCGGTTGACCAGATCGCCGCAGAACCACAGGGTGTCCTGCGCGGGGTCGAAGCGGAGCTTCTCCAGCAGTCGCTGGGTCACGTCATAGCAGCCCTGCAGGTCGCCGATCGCCCACACACTCATCGTCCGGCCTCCGTGTCAGTGCAGGGTACGTGGGATGGCCAGCACGAACGGTGCGACCGGCGCGGCGAATTCGGTGCCGTCATCGGCGACCATGTCGTAGTGGCCCTGCATGGTTCCGTGATCGGTCGCCAGCATGACACCGGACGTGTAGTGGAAGTCTTCACCGGGACGCAGCCGCGGCTGCTCACCGATCACGCCTTCGCCATCGACGTGCTCGACGCGGCCGTTGGCATCGGTGATGCGCCAGTGGCGCGCGACCAGCCGCGCGGCCACCCGGCCCTGGTTGTGGATGCGGATCGTATAGGCGAACGCATAGCGGCCGTCTTCCGGCACGGACTGGTCATCGAGGAATCGCGGTGCGACCTCGACGGAAATGGCGTAAACGTCAGCGTCTTCCATACCGGCAGTGTAATCAGGAGGCATTGGCCAAGGCGATGAATTCGGCCACGTCCAGCTGTTCGGCACGGGCATCGGGGCGCACGCCGGCAGCGGCGAACTGGTCGGCCGACACCACGTTGTTCAGTGCGTTGCGCAGGGTCTTGCGGCGCTGGCCGAAGGCGGCCTTGACCACTTCGGCGAAGCGGGCATGGTCACGGATGCCGACCGTGGCCGGATCATGCGGCACCAGCCGCACCACGGCCGAATCGACCTTCGGCGGTGGCCGGAACGCACCCGGCGGCACCACGAACAGCGAGGTGACTGTGCAGTAGGCCTGCAGCATCACGCTGAGGCGGCCGTAGACCTTGCTGCCGGGGCCGGCTGCCATGCGGTCGACCACTTCCTTCTGCAGCATGAAGTGCATGTCGCGGACCACGGCGGCATGTTCCAGCGCATGGAACAGGATAGGCGAGGAGATGTTGTACGGCAGGTTGCCGACCAGACGGATCGGCTGTCCGGCCGCCAGTTCGGTGAAGTCCACGCGCAGCACGTCGCGGTGGACGATGGTCAGCTCGCCCAGCGGCTCGGCGGCGGCGGTCAGCGGCGCGATCAGGTCGCGGTCGAACTCGATCACCGTCAGTGCCGGATGCACGCGCAGCAGCGGCAGCGTGATCGCTCCCTGGCCGGGGCCGATCTCGACCAGGCGATCACCGTCCTTGGGATTGACCGCCATCACGATCTTGTCGATGTAGTGGCGATCGGCCAGGAAATGCTGGCCAAGTTGCTTCTTGGCCGGGGCGGTGAACACCGGGCCGGAGGGGGAATGCGGGGAATTCATGCGCTCAGTGTACGTTGCCGCGCAAGCTGCGCACACAGCGTCGTTGCCGCCTGCAGGCTGGATGGATCGGCAATGCCGCGGCCGGCCAGGTCCAGCGCGGTACCGTGATCGACAGCGACGCGCGGGTAGGGCAGGCCCAGGGTCAGGTTCACGGCCTGCTCGAAGCCGGAGTACTTCAGCACCGGCAGGCCCTGGTCGTGGTACATGGCCAGGACCGTATCGAAGCCTGCCAGCTTGCCTGGCAGGAATGCGGTGTCGGCCGGCAGCGGCCCGACCAGATCCATGCCTTCGGCGCGCAGGCGCTGCAGCAGCGGGATGATCAGATCCAGTTCCTCGCGGCCGAGGTGACCGTCTTCGCCGGCATGCGGATTCAGGCCGAGCACGGCGATGCGCGGCGATGCCAGCCCGAACTCGCGGCGCAGCGCGGCGTGCACGGTGCGCAGGGTGTGCTCCAGGCCGGGTGCGGTGATCGCATCGGCGACCTCACGCAGCGGCAGGTGGGTGGTGGCCAGGGCCACGCGCACGATGTGATTGGCCAGCATCATCACCACCTTCACCCCGGCCTGGTCGGCCAGCAGTTCGGTGGTGCCGCTGTAGGCGATGCCGCCCTCGTTGATGACCGCCTTGTGCACCGGGCCGGTGACCACGCCGTGCAGCTCGCCCGACAGGCAGGCCTGGCCGGCGCCGAGCAGGGCGCCGATGACCGCGCCGGCATTGGCCGGATCGGCTTGGCCGAAGCGGCTCGGGACGGCATTGGCCACGACGCGCAGACGCAGGTCGCCCGGGAAGCGGGCTTCCGCTTCCTCGGGCAGCAGTTGCAGGGGCAGGTCCAGCGCGGCGGCGGCTGCGCGCAGGGTATCCGGGTCGGCGAAGGCCAGCAGCCGGCAATCATCGCGCGGCTGCTGGATCAGGCGGATGCACAGCTCCGGGCCGATCCCGGCGGGCTCGCCCGGTACCAGAGCGAGCTCGGGGCGCATCGGTCAGGACTGCGGCGGCGTCGCGGTGTTTTCCGCGCGGTCACCGCTGCGGAAGCTGACGTAGGCTTCGCCACGCAGCTCCTGCAGGAAACGGTTGTATTCGTCTTCCAGCTTGCGGCGGCCGATGGTTTCGCGGACCTGCGCACGCTGGTTGTCGTTGGTCACGTCGGTCTGGCGGGTCGCCACGCGCTGCACGATGTGCCAACCGGCGTCGGTGCGGAACGGCTGGCTGACACCGCCGTCCTGCACGCTCTGGACCTGCTGGCCGAAGGCCGGACCGAACGCATCGGCCGGGAACCAGCCCAGATCGCCGCCCTGGCCCTTGCTGTTGTTGTCCTCGGACGACTCCCTGGCCACCGTCTGGAAGTCGGCGCCGCCGGCAATGCGGGCACGCAGGGTGTCGATCTTGGCCTTGGCGGCCGCATCGGTCTGGTTGTCGTCCACGCGCACCAGGATGTGGCGGCCGTGGAACTCGGTGACGGTATGGGTGCCGGCGGCGGCGCTGGAATCGCGCACTTCCACCAGCTTCAGCAGCTGGAAGCCGCTCGGACCACGGATCGGGCCAACCACGTCACCGGCATTCATCTTTTCCATCAGCTGCGCGAACGCGGCCGGGATCTCGTCCATGCTGCGCCAGCCCAGGTCGCCGCCTTCCAGTGCATTGGGGCTGTCCGAGTAACGTACGGCGGCGGCATTGAAGTCCAACTCACCCTTGTCCAGCAGGGCCTTCACGCCGTCGGCCTTCTTCTGGCCGGTGGCGATCTGCTCGGCATTGGCGCCGTCGGGCAGGGCGATCAGGATGTGCGCCAGGTGGTACTGGTTGCCGGCGGTGGCCTGCTGCTTCAACGCGGCATCGACTTCGCCCTCGCTGACGCTGATGCGGCTCTGCGCGAAGCTCTGGCGCAGGCGCTGCACGGTGATCTCGTCACGCACCGAGGCGCGGAAGTCGTTGAAATCGATGCCGTCACTTGCCAGGCGCTGGCGCAGCGCGTCCAGATTGGAACCATTCTGCTGGGCGATGGCATTCATCGCCTGGTTCAGCTCCTGGTCGCTGACGCGGATGCCGCTGCCCTGCGCACGGGCCACCTGCAGCTTGACCAGCACCAGGCGCTCGAGCACCTGCCGGCTGAGTACGTCATCCGGCGGCAGCTGGGCCTCGCGGCCGGCGTACTGCGCCTTGATGTTGGCGATGGCGCGCTGGAGTTCGCTCTGCAGGATCACGTCCTCATCGACGACAGCGGCGATGCGGTCCAGCGGCTGCGCCTCCTGGGCAAGTACCTGCAGGGGGGCGGACACGCTGGACACCGCCAGCAGCGAGGCGAGAAGAACGGGGAAGCGCTTGGTCATGGGATCAGATTCGGATCGTAGTCGTCCCGGGTCGTCCCGGTATTGCTGGGGGGCACGAGATAGAGGTCGTCGCGGTTGTAGCCGAGGATAGCACGGCGCAGGGTGCGGTCCGTGTCCTGGCCCAGGGAGCTGAGGCCCTTCAGCACGAACTCCAGCTGGATGGAATTGTTCAGCTCGCCCTCGCGATTGCGCACGTAGCGGCGGGCCACCGCGCGCACGGCCAGGCAGCAGCTGTCCCACTGGACGCCACCGATGATTTCCAGCGGCTTCTTGTCTTCCAGCGAGTAGTAGTAGCGGCCGACCAGGCTCCAGCGGGGGTTCAGCGGGTACAGGAACGACAGGTCGGCCTGCTTCAGCAGGTCGGTGCCGTCCGGGTTGATGCGGTGGCGGTAGGTCAGGTTGACCACGCCATCGTTGGGCATCAGGTAACGGGCGCGGAAGCTGGCCAGGTCCTCACGCTTGTATTTGGGGTCCCACTGGTAGGTCGCGCTGAGGGTCCAGCGGTCGTTGACCATGTAGTTGGCATCGGCGATCCAGGCCGACTTGCCCTTTTCCACCGGCGGGCCACCCGGCACGGCGGTCACCCGCGATTCGTCGAAGTACTGGATCTGGCCGATGGCCGCCGAGAACCGCTCGCGGCCGGTGGTCTGGTCGATGAAGCGCGTGCCCAGCGCCATGGTCAGCTGGTTGGCGTCGTTCTGGCGGTCGGCGCCGGTATAGCGCGAGTCGCGGAACAGCTGGCCCCAGCTGAAGGTGAAGTCGCGGGTATCGAAGATCGGCAGCTCGTCCTGGTTGCGGTAGGGCGTGCGCAGGTAGAACAGGCGCGGTTCCAGGGTGTGCAGGAACGAGCGGCCGCCGATGGTGGTCTCGCGGTCGAAGAACAGGCCGGCATCGATGCTGCCGATCGGCAGGCTGCGGCTGGGCGAGGTGTTGCCGCGCAGCTGCTCGGGGGTAGCGGTGGCCGGATCAACGCCCTGCGAAACCAGCACGTTGCGGCGGATGCTGTCGGCCAGCTGCCGGTCCAGGTCGTAGGCGGTGTAGCGGTAGGCCAGGGTCGGGGTCACGTACCAGGCCGCACCGCTGAACGGCAGCGACACATAGGGTTTCAGGTCCAGGCGTGCCCCGCCGTACATCCGCTGGGTCTGGCCGGTACGGGTGTACTCAAGGTCCGGTCCGGCCTCGGGGCCGTACTTGAAGTTGATGTCTTCATGGGTGAAGCGCACGGCTTCGGCGTACACGCCGGTTTCCAGCCACGACAGGACCGGCTTGTCCCAGTTGAAGTACAGGCGCGGCTGGCGGTTGTAGGCCAGCGCGCTCTCGTTGAGCGTGTAGTCGGTCAGCTGCCAGCGGTCGGCCATGATTCCGGCCGTCCAGTTCTGGCCGGTGCCGTACAGGCCAACGGTGCTCTGCAGGTTCGAGGCGGTCACGCCCACCAGGCGGTTGGCGAAGTCCTCGACGTAGCGCTCGTCGCTGACCCAGGCCAGGTTGGCACGTGCCTGCCAGTGGCTGTCCACGTTGTGGTAGCCGCTGAACATGACGCGGCCGCGATCGCGGTCGCGCAGCTTGTCGTTGGGGATGTAGGCGGTCAGCAGTTCGCCGCGGCCGCCGTTGTAGAGGTAGCGGAACTCGTTGTCGAGCATCAGGCCGCGCCGGCTCATGTAGCGCGGCATCAGCGTGTCGTCGTAGTTCGGTGCCAGGTTCAGGTAGATCGGCTGGGTGTAGTCGAACCCGTTGCGCCCGGACATGCCCAGCTGCGGGAACAGCAGGCCGGTCTTGCGCCGGTCGTCGATCGGGAACTTGAAGTACGGTGCCCACAGCACCGGCACCTTGCCGATGCGCAGCACGGCATTGCGCGCCGTGCCGAAGCCCTCGTCGTTGTCCACTTCGATCTGCGGCGCCGACAGCTTCCACACCGGCTGCGACGGGTCGCAGGTGGTGTAGGTGGAGCGGTGCATCTGCCCGACCGCGCCCTGCAGGTCGACCGATTCGGCGTCGCCGTTGCCACGGCGGGACACCAGCTGGTACTGGATGTCGGTGATCTTGTGGGTGTCGCTTTCCTGGTTGCCCTCGGCGCGCTTGGCGACCATCCGGATCGACGCGTCCTGGTAGCGGACATTGCCATCGGCGATGTAGTTGCCGGACTCGGTGTCGAAGCTGAGCTTGTCGGTGCCGACGAACTGGTCGCCGCGACGCAGGGCGACGTTGCCCTCGTACTGCGGCACCGTGGTGGTACCCAGCAGCTGATCGCCCTCGATATCGGTCGGCTGCTGCTCGCGCGCGGCGCTGGCGGCGGCCTTGTCCTGGCCCGGAACCGGGGTCGGGGCGTCGGTGAACGCGGGAATGACGTCGGTTGCCGGGCACAGGCCCCAGTTGAGCGGCTTATCATCGGCCATCGCCGGCAGGCAGACGGCGATGCTCAGAGGCAGGGGAAGCAGGCGGAGGGCTCGGCGCACGCGGTTCGGATTCGGGCGAAAACGGACGGTAGCTTGCCCCATCCCTTGCATAGGGGCAATGAAGGCGGCCCGGTCGCACCGGCTCGGGTTCATCCAGCCGGGGGGGACGCCGCCGGCGACATCAGGGCCTGCACGTGGGCCACGCTGCATTCGGCCAGGGCCTGCAGGTCGTAGCCGCCCTCCAGCATCGACACCACCCGGCCGGCCGCATGGCGACGCGCCAGCGCATGCAGTTCGCGGGTGATCCAGGCGAAATCCTCGGTCTCCAGCATCAGATCCGCCTGGGGGTCGCGCAGATGGGCGTCGAAGCCTGCCGAGATCAGCATCAGCTGCGGGCGGAAGTCGTCGATGGCCGGCAGCATCTCGTCGGCCCAGACATTGCGGAAGCGGAATCCGCCACTGCCCGGCGGCAGCAGGATGTTCATCAGATTGCCCGCGCCACGGTCACGGCGCAGGCCGGAGTTGGGGAACAGGCCGGCCTGGTGGGTGCTGTAATACGACACCCGTGCGTCGTGCTGGAAGATGTCCTGGGTGCCGTTGCCATGGTGGACGTCGAAGTCGACCACCGCGATCCGCTCCAGCCCGTGGCGGTCGCGCGCGTAGGCTGCGGCGATGGCGATGTTGTTGAGCAGGCAGAAGCCCATGGCCGTGCTGCTGGTGGCATGGTGACCCGGCGGGCGCACCGCGCAGAACGCCAGCGGGTCCGCGCCCAGCATCACCGCATCCACTGCGGCCACACCGGCACCGGCAGCATGCACCGCCGCACTGGCCGAGCCGGGCGAGGTCCAGGTGTCCATGTCCAGCTGGCGCAGGGGCACGGTCTGCGGTTGCAGCACGAAGTCGAGCAGAGCGCTGTCGTGGACCCGGCTCAACTCGCCGAACTTGGCGGGTGGGGCCTCGCGCCAGTCCAGCTGGCCGGGGAATGCGCCGCGCAGGGCGTCGAGCACGCCCTGCAGCCGTTGCGGGCATTCGGGATGGCCCGGACCGGGATCGTGCAGCAGGCAGGACGGATGGGTGAAGACCAGCATCGTACGGACTCAGCCCTGCCGGTGCTGGGGCTGCCAGAGCGCCTCGCCCTGCCCATCGGCGCGGGCCAGCACCCGGGCCAGCACGAACAGCAGGTCCGACAGCCGGTTGAGATACTGCAGCGCTTCGCTGCGCACGTTCTCACGGCGGGACAGCGTCACCGTCTCGCGCTCGGCGCGGCGGACAATCGTTCGTGCCAGGTGGCAGCGTGCGGCGGCTTCGCCACCGGCGGGCAGGATGAACTCCTTCAGCATCGGCAGCGTGGTGTTGTAGTGGTCCAGCTGCTGTTCCAGCGCCGAGACATCGGCGGCATGGATCGCGGCATGGCCGGGGATGCACAGCTCGGCGCCCAGGTCGAACAGCTGGTGCTGCAGATGGACCACCAGCGCGCGTACGTCGTCCGGAAGCGGTGCGGCCAGCAGCAGGCCCAGCGCCGCGTTGGCTTCGTCGACGGTGCCGTAGGAGGCGACGCGGGCATCGTCCTTGGCTACGCGCTGGCCATCGCCCAGTCCGGTGCTGCCGTCGTCACCGGTGCGGGTGTAGATGCGCGAGAGGCGATGGCCCATGGCGCAGCTCAGTGCCGGATGTCGCGACGGGCCTGCTGGAGCTTGAGCACCTGCTCCACGGCCAGTTGCAGGGCGGCGGCCAGCGCCACGTAGATCGCCGTGGTCCGCAGGTAGGGGCCGAACCACTGTGCGTAGTTCTGCGCCCAGCCCGCCAGCGTCGGCTCGGCAACGTTGCGGGTGGTCCAGTAGAAGCCCCCCTGCGCAAGCAGATGGCACAGCGCCACCGAGGCCACCAGCAGGAGCGCACCCTTGGCCAGCACCGGCCAGCGCGCGCCGCGGTAGTTGTGGCCCAGCAGCATGCCGCCGGCCCACAGCGAGAAGTACGCCGGCAGCAGCAGCCAGTAGCCGGGCGACACGCAGTAGTGCTGCCAGAAATCCAGCCCCGCGCTGCGGATCACGATCCAGTCGACCAGCACCGCGAACAGCATCAGCAGCGGAAAGGCCCAGCGCGTCCAGCGCGCGAGGTAGAAACCGCCGATGAAGAACACCGCCCAGGAGGCATCGGGGATCGCCGCGAAGTGGTTGACCCGGGTCGCCGCCAGCAACAGCACGAGCACGGACAGGACGAAGGCACGATTGGCGGTGTCGGACATGGCGGCGGGCCCGGAGCGGATTCAGCTTTCATTCTAGCCCGCCGCGCGGGTTGGCGCAGGCAGCGTCGCGTTCGGTGTACAGCCGGGGCGAGCGCGTATCATGAACGCCATGAGTGAACGACATGACGTGCTGATCGTCGGCGGCGGACTGGTGGGTGCCAGCCTCGCCATCGCCCTGGACCGCCTGGGCCGCGACGTGGGCCTGATCGAGGCCAGCCCTGCCGGTGGACTGCCGGCGGTGTTCGACCAGCGCAACCTCAGTTTCGCCGCCGCCACCGTCAACGCGCTGACCGCGCTGGGGGTAATGCAGAAGCTGGCGATGGCGCCGGGACCGATCCGTCGCATCCATGTCAGCCGCGCCGGTGACTTTGGCCGGGTGCAGCTCGATGCGGCCGATTACAACCGGCCGTGGTTCGGTCAGGTGGTGGTCGCACGAGACTTCGGCCATGCGCTTGAGGCACGCCTGCAGGAACTGCCGCGGCTGCGGCGTTACCGGCCGATGCGTTTCCTCGGCCTGGGCGGGGTGGTGGAGGGCTGTCGCCAGGTGCATGTGGCCGACGACGCCGGCGAGCGCACGCTGCTGGCACGGCTGGTGGTCGGTGCCGATGGCACGGCCAGTGCGGTGCGGGAGGCGCTGGCCATCGAGGTCGACCGCCACGATTTCCAGCAGACCCTGTTCGTATCCCGCGTGCGCAGCCAGCGCGCGCCCGACGGCACGGCCTGGGAGCGCTTCACCGATACCGGCCCGACGGCCCTGCTGCCGCGTGGCGACCGCCATTTCGGCACGGTGCATGGGGTGGCGCGCGAAGACGCCGACGCGGTGATGGCGCTGGACGACGCAGCGTGGCTGCAGCGCCTGCAGCATGCCATCGGCTGGCGTGCCGGGCGTCTGCTGGAGTCGGGTCCGCGCAGTGCCTACCCGCTGATCCAGGTGCTGGCGCGTGCCCTGGCAGGCGAGCGCGCGGTGCTGCTCGGCAATGCCGCACAGACCATCCATCCGTTGGGCGCGCAAGGCTTCAACCTGGGCCTGCGCGATGCGCTGACCCTGGCCGAACTGCTGGAAGACGATGCAGGCGATGCCGGCAGTGATGCGCTGCTGCGTGCGTATGTGGCCCGTCGGGAAGAGGATCGCCAGCAGACGGTGGCGTTCTCCGGAGGACTGGCGCGCCTGACCAGCAATCCTGCGCCGTTGATGCGCCCGTTGCGCAGTCTCGGCCTGGTGGCCGCGCAGCGCGGTTCGGTGCAGTCGATGCTGGTCGGCGGGGCGATGGGTTTCCGTGGCGTCGTGCCGCGACTGTGCCGCGGAGAAGCCGCATGAACCGCCGCGCGCGCCTGGACGTGGTCATCGTGGGAGGCGGCGTGGTCGGTGCCGCGTGTGCACTGGCGCTGGCCGATGCGGGGCTGGCCGTCGCTCTGGTGGAGGGCCGTGAGCCCGCGCCCTGGCAGGCATCGCAGCCGGACCTGCGCGTATTCGCCTTCGCGGCTGACAACGTGCAGCTGCTGGACCGTCTCGGCATGTGGCCTGCGATCGTACAGGCGCGGGCCTGGCCGTATCGCCGCATGCAGGTATGGGATGCCGCGGGAGGCGAGGACCTGCTGTTCGATGCCGACCGCCTGGGGCGTCGCGAGCTGGGCTTCATCGTCGAGAACGGGCTGTTGCAGGATCGCCTGTGGGCGGCACTGCCGGCGGCCGGGGTGCAGCTGCATTGCCCGGCACGGGTGGAGGCGCTGGAGCAGGACGAGGAAGGGGTGCGACTGCGCCTGGATGACGGACGCAGGCTGGAAGCGGCCCTCGCCGTGGCCGCCGATGGTGCCGAGTCGACGCTGCGCGAGCTGGCGGGCATCGACGTGGTGCGCCACGACTATCACCAACGTGGCGTGGTGGCCTACGTCGACAGCGAGCTGCCCAACCAGGCTACGGCCTGGCAGCGTTTCCTGCCGACCGGTCCGCTGGCGCTGCTGCCGGTGGCCGAGCGCCGCAGCTCGATCGTGTGGACCTTGCCTGACGAAGAGGCGGTGCGCGTGCTGGCGCTGGAGGAGGAGGCATTCAATCGCGAACTGACCGGCGCCTTCGCCGCACGGCTGGGCGAACTGCGCCTGGTGTCGCCGCGCGCCGCGTTCCCGCTGCGCCGCCAGCTGGCCCGCCACTATGTGGCCGGCCGCGTGCTCGCACTCGGCGACGCCGCGCATGTGGTGCATCCCCTGGCCGGGCAGGGCGTGAACCTGGGGCTGCGGGATGTCGCTGCCCTGCGGCAATGGCTGGCGCCTTCAGCCGAGCGCCGTGGCCAGCCGCGCCTGTCGCCGCAGCGCCTGCAGCGCTGGGCCCGCGAGCGGCGTAGCGACAACCAGGTGGCCGCCTACAGTTTCGATGCG
The DNA here is from genome assembly GCF_056760395.1 of Stenotrophomonas sp. STEN009. Taxonomy (NCBI): domain Bacteria; kingdom Pseudomonadati; phylum Pseudomonadota; class Gammaproteobacteria; order Lysobacterales; family Lysobacteraceae; genus Stenotrophomonas; species Stenotrophomonas sp. STEN009. Next base: position 128,660 of record NZ_JBRRES010000008.1, read on the forward strand.
ATCAATCGCCTCTTCTCCAACGACGAGATGCACCTGACCCTGGCCCGTGGCCGCGCGCTGGGCTGCGTCGGCAAGTGGCCGCCACTGGTTCAGGCGTTCTGGAAGCGCGCCGCCGGCGTGTGACGACCCCGTTTGGCGGTTGATCCGCCGGTAGCGCCGGGCCATGCCCGGCGGGATCCGTGAACCGGATCAATCAATCAGCCAGCCGGCCAGGTCGGCACGATCCAGCTTGCCGCGGCGCTTGCTGTCCAGCGCGGTGAACTCATCGGCCAGTGCAGGATTGGCCTGGGCCTCCGCACGGCTGATGAAGCCATCACCGTCGGTATCCAGCGCGGCAAAGTGGATGCGGTACTGGCCGGTCACGCTGCTGGGTTCAACCGAGCGCACCGTGACCTGGGCCTCCCCTGCGGGCATCGGGATATCGACGCTGCCGGTGACCCGTCCGGCATTCAAGGGCTGCTGGCGGATGGCTCCGCCGGTCGGACCCAGCGGTTGGCTCTGCGCGGGTGTGGGCGGCAGCTGCTGCGCCAGCACGGGGGACGTGGCCAGCAGGGCAGCCAGCAGCACGGGCAAACGCGGACGGTACATGACGGACTCCTGGCAGGCGTTGACGGAAGCGTACCCGCGGCATCCTGTGCGGGCGATGACCCTGCCGCGCATCACCGCATCGGCGACGCCAGCACAGTGATCTCTTCGCGGTCGTGATAGAGCTGCTTGGCACGCACTTCCAGCGACGTGCCAGCCTGCTCCTGGAACAGGTCCAGGCACAGCCGGGTCTCGTCCCAGCGCTTCTTCATCGGCAGTTTCAGATTGAAGATGGCATGCCTGCACCAGCCTTCGCGGAACCAGGTGGCCATGCGTTCGGCAACGCGACGCGGTTGCTCGACCATGTCGCACACCATCCAGTCCAGCGGCTGCTCCGGGTGCCAATGGAAGCCATCCGCGCGCAGGTGCTCGACCAGGCCGGTATCCAGTACGTGCTGGCGCAGGGGGCCGTTGTCGATGCTCAGCACCTGCATGTGCTGGCGGGTCAACACCCAGGTCCAGCCGCCCGGTGCCGCCCCCAGGTCGGCCGCGCGCATGCCGGGTTTCACCAGTGCCTCGCGTTCTTCCGGCGCCAGCAGCGTCAGCAGGGCTTCGTCCAGCTTCAGCGCCGAACGCGAGGGGGCCTCCGGCAGCAGTTTCAGGCGCGGAATGCCCAGTGCCCACGGTGCGCTGTCGGCGGGGTCGGCCACGCAGATGAAGGCGTGGGTGCCGTCGACGAACACCACGTGCAGGCGTGGCAGCCGTGCATTGGGCTTGTCGCTGAGCTTGCCGGCCTTGCGCAGCGCCGGGCGCAATGCGTTGCCGAACGCACGGGCGAGCCCGGACAGCGGCTTGCCGGCATCCGAATCCGGATGTTCGACCCACAGATCACCAAAGCGTGGCGCATTGGCCAGCACCTCCAGCATCGGCGTGATGCGATCGGCCGGATCCAGCTGCGGCAGTTCAGCCAGCACCACCAGCTTCTGCCGCGCGAAGATCAGGCCGCGCCACGGCAACCGCGGTGCCAGCGCGGCCGCTTCGTCGCACATGAACAACACATAGCCGTCATTGCGCTGGGTACGTGCGTAGCCGGCGAAGCCTGCCTCACCGGCGCGGAACTGCAGTTCGCCGGCCAGCTCCGGCTCGAAGCCCTGGCGGCACAGGCACAGCAGGCCGATGCCGGCCTCAGTAACGGGCGCCATCGCCTTCCCCATAGGAGCGCAGCACACTGCGCGCAGCGTCGCGGTTCAGGCCCTGCACCACCTCGATGCCGCGCTTGTTGAGCTCGCCCACCCAGTCGGCTGGCAGCGGGCCTTCGTCGAACGGGGTCAGTTCCTCTACATCGGCGGCACTGGCGCCGATCAGCAGGCGGTCGATGCCGGCCCACACCGTAGCGCCGTAACACTGGCAGCACGGCTGCGAGCTGGTGGCCAGGGTGACCGGCGACAGCACGGCATTCAGGCGCGGCGTCTGCAGGCGCTGCTGGGCCAGCATGTAGGCCATGTTCTCGGCATGTGCCAACGAGGTGGCATGCGGCATCACCCGGTTCACGCCGGCGGCGATCACCTTGTCGTCCGGACCGAACACCACGGCGCCGAACGGGCCGCCGCTGGCGTGCTCGACGTTCTGTCGCGACAGCTCGATGGCCAGCGCGACCTTGGCCTCATCGCCCGGATATCGACGATCCAGGTCGATCTGGTCGTGGATCCAGGCGGGAAGGGTCAGGTGGACTTGCGCATACAGCATCGCGTGGGTGCCTCGTGTGGGATGGGAAAAGTGCGGTTGCTTGGGAAACCGGCGCGCAGTGTAGCCGCACCGGCCTGTACCGGGTGTGGGCGCGTCAGCCGGGTGAGCCGGTGCGGATCACCACGTACTGCTTGCGGAACTCCAGCCCGGCCTGCGGCCAACTGGCGGCATACGCGCGCAGCAATGGCAGGGCAGGGGCGAAGTCGTGGCCATTGACCCGGCAATCGGCCTCGCACAGGCCATCGGCATCGCGCGAGGCGAACAGGCGGATGGCAAGGAACTGGCGCGCTTTCAGCAGCTCGTCGAAGGCGTCCATGCTCCTGGTGAACAGGCAGCAGGGGCAGGAACCGTGGTCGTCCTCACTGCATGTGGAGACCTCCACCTCCTGCGCGCGGTAGTGGGCCAGCGGCCCCAGCACGACGGTGCGCCCGTGTTCCTTGCCGTCATCACCTGCTGGATAGGTCAGGCCCATCATCGGCAGGCCCTGCGCGTCGTCGGCGCCCACTGCGGTCTGCAGGGTGGCCAGGTCCACCCGCACCCAGGCCTGGAAGCCGGACAGCAGCGAGGCCTGCTCATCGGCGCCGTTGGCGTGCTGGTACTCGAACAGGCCATCGGCGAACAGGGTGGGGTGCTGCGCCTCGATGACCGTGGAGGTCTGCCAGCCACCGTTGTCGCGCGCGTGTGCCGCCATCGCATGCGGGGTCAGGCGCAGGCCGCTGTCCAGCACCAGCGCGCCGCCGTCGACGCGGCTGGCGATGCCAGCGTCCTGCAGGACCTGCTGCAGCAGCGGGAGGAGGGCGGTGGACGTCGTGGTCATGTCAGGCCTGTGGATGGATCGGGTGGAGCATCCAGGCCGGGCCGGGTGCTAGTGATCGAGTGCTTCGCGTTCTGCGCGATATCGCCGTGCGTCGGACTGCTGCTGCGGATCGTTGCCATGATCACGCAGCCAGGTATCCAGTTCGCGGCGATAGTCCGCGCGGAAATCGGCGTTGCCCGGGCTGAAGTGCAGCTTGCGTGCGGCGACCTCCACCCGCTCGCGCGCGCTGGCACGGGCCTGAGCGATGCCGTGCGGTGATTCGGTGGTGAGGATGACGAAGTTGCGCGGAAAGCCCGGCGTGTACTTCACCACGAACGGCTGGTCCTGAGCCGGGATGCGGATCGCGTTCTCCAGCGGCCACAGCGAAGCGGTGTTGGTGTGGAACACCACCTCCACGTCGCGACCTTCGGAAGTGCGCAACACCGCTTCGTAGCGCCAGATGTACTGTTCGTTGAGCGTGGAATTGGTTTCCTCGGCCTTCACGATCACCGCTTCACCGCGCTCGCCCACCGCGTTGAGGAAAGTGGCGTTGAGGAAGCTGCCGAGGAAGATGTTGAGCATCGCCAGCGGAAACACCACGATGGCGTAGACCGGTGAACGCCGCCACCACGAGACCAGCGCGGCCAGCCCCATTGCTGCAAAGAACGTCAGCAGCGGATGCTGCGAGATGAACCAGAGCAGGGCGGACAGGGCGGTGACCATCGTCGCGGGCGTGCGGGCGCCGTGCCGGCGCCCGCGCAGGTCCTCAGGCCGACCAGGTATCGCGCAGCGTCACGCTGCGGTTGAACACCGGCTTGGCTTCGGTGTGGTCGCGGCGGTCGGCAACGAAGTAGCCGGTGCGCTCGAACTGGAACGACTGCTCCGGCGCGGCGCTGGCCGCGGCCGGCTCGACATAGCCGGTGACGGTGCGGCGCGATTCCGGATTGAGGTAGTCGCGGTAGGTCCTGCCTTCCGACTCGTCGTCCGGGTTCGGCACCGAGAACAGCCGGTCGTACAGGCGGATCTCGGCCGGAACGCCGTGCACGGCGCTGACCCAGTGAATGGTGCCCTTGACCTTGCGGTTGGCCCCTTCCATGCCGGGGCGCGACTCCGGATCCAGCCAGCCGCGCAGCTCGGTGATGGTGCCGTCGGCATCCTTGATCACCTCATCGCAGCGGATGATGCCGGCACCACGCAGGCGCACTTCGCCGCCCGGCACCAAGCGCTTCCAGCCCTTCGGCGGTACTTCGGCGAAGTCCTCGCGGTCGATCCAGACCTCGCGCGCGAACGGCACCTGACGGCTGCCGAAGCTCTCGTCCTTCGGATGGTTGCTGAAGGTGAGCTGTTCTTCATGGCCTTCGGGCAGGTTGGTCAGCACCAGCTTGAGCGGGTCGACCACGGCCATGCGGCGCGGTGCGCCGCCGTCGAGGTCTTCGCGCAGCGCGCCTTCCAGCACGCTGAAGTCGATCAGCGAGTTCTGCTTGCTGATGCCCACGCGTTCGGCGAACAGGCGCATTGCCGCCGGGGTGTAGCCGCGGCGACGCAGTCCCTGCAGGGTCGGCATGCGCGGGTCCTCCCAGCCGTCCACCAGCTGCTCGGTGACCAGCGCCATCAGCTTGCGCTTGCTCATCACCGTGTAGTTGATGTTCAGGCGCGAGAATTCGATCTGGCGCGGCTTGGCGGCTTCGCGCGGCAGGCCGGCATCGACCAGCGGCTGGGTCAGTGCGTCGTCATGGGCGAAATCGACGTTGTCCACACACCAGTCGTAGAGCGGGCGATGGTCCTCGAATTCCAGGGTGCACAGCGAGTGGGTGATGCCCTCGATCGAATCGCCCAGTGCATGCGCGAAGTCGTACATCGGGTAGATCGGCCACGCATTGCCGGTGTTCTGGTGCTCGACATGCTTGATGCGGTACAGCGCCGGATCGCGCAGGTTGATGTTGCCGCTGGCCATGTCGATCTTCGCGCGCAGGGTGCGCGCACCGTCCGGGAATTCACCGGCACGCATGCGGCGGAACAGGTCGAGGTTCTCCTCGACACTGCGGTCGCGCCACGGCGAGGGACGGCCCGGCTCGGTCAGGGTGCCACGGTAGGCACGCACTTCCTCGGCCGACAGGTCACACACATAGGCCTTGCCCTGCTCGATCAGCTTCTCGGCGGCGAGATAGTAGGCCTGGAAGTAATCGGAGGCGTGGCGCAGTTCGTTCCACTCGAACCCCAGCCAACGGACATCATCCTGGATGGCGGCCACGTACTCCGGGTCTTCCTTGGCCGGATTGGTGTCGTCGAAGCGCAGGTTGCATACGCCGCTGAACTCGCCGGCAATGCCGAAGTTCAGGCAGATCGACTTGGCATGGCCGATGTGCAGGTAGCCGTTCGGCTCCGGCGGAAACCGGGTCTTGATCGCCTGGTGCTTTCCGCTGGCCAGGTCCTCGCGCACGATCTGGCGGATGAAATCGCGCTTTTCGTGGCTGTCGGCGGGGGTCTCGGGGCTGGCGGGGGTGTGCTCGGACATGAGGCTGGGCGAAAAAGGGCAGAAAGACCAACAGTCTAGCGCGTAAGGGGAAGGGCTGCCGGGGTTGCGCCCGCGCTACCGGGCGCAGGGGGACCGGCCGGCAAGTGCAGCGGGCGCAAGGGGGTAGCGCCGGGCCCAGCCCGGCGCGCGCCGCGGCCCGCGTATCATAGTCGCGATCGCCCGGATTTACGGTGCCACCGAAGACCCCCCGGCGCCCGTTGCGCGGCCAGCGGCCGGTGCTCGGCGCACGCGTATACGTCGACCCGGCGTGTACCCTCATTGGTGACGTGGAGCTTGCCGACGATGTTTCGATCTGGCCGGGTACCGTCATCCGTGGCGACGT